>JAQXZK010000137.1 GCA_029227175.1 Bacteroidales bacterium
AATTGTGTAAAAGTACAATCGCCGCTTCCATCATGTCACTTCAATTGTGTAAAAGTACATTCGCCGCTTCCTTCGTGTCACTTCAATTGTGTAAAAGTACTTTCGCCGCTTCCTTCGTGTCACTTCAATTGTGTAAAAGCATAATCGCCGCTTCCATCATGTCACTTCAATTGTGTAAAAGAACAATCGCTGCGTCATGCCTACCCCATTCCATGGATTTTACTTATTCATCTCTGGGAAACGAGTTGTTGACAGAAAAAACATAATGCACGCTGAATCCGCAGCTTGTTTTTGTGCTGATTATATCTGACGAACGCCCCAATTCTTAAAAATTGATAAAACATTAATACATCACGCATATTCACATTAATATATAAGTATATTTGCATTGCCTCTGCATAGAGTGTAGAATAGCCTATGTGAAAAAACGAAATATATTTTAAAAATAACATTCATTTATATTAATTATGAGCAAAAAACTTTATTTGCCTTTATTGGCAGTAGCTGCAGTCGTGATAGCGGCTTGCGGTAAGTTAGGTGCATTATCTGCTGATAATTTTACAGTTACTCCTCAGGTTCTTGAGGCAGTAGCAGGTAAAGTTCCTGCAACAATCACCGGTACATTCCCAGAAATGTACTTCAAGAAAAAAGCAACAATCGAAGTTACTCCAGTTTTAAAGTGGGATGGTGGTGAAGTTAAAGGACAGACCTACGCATTCCAGGGTGAAAAGGTGGAAGGAAATGACCAGACCATTTCTTACAAGATGGGTGGCAACTATACCATGAAGATTAACTTCGACTACGTTCCACAGATGGCTAAGTCAGAGCTCTACCTTGAGTTTAAGGCTAAGGTTGGTTCTAAGCAGGTGGCTATTCCTTCTGTTAAAATTGCAGACGGTGTAATCTCTACATCTGAACTTCTTGGTAACGCTCTTGGTACAGCAAACCTTGCCAATGGTGATGACGCCTTCCAGCGCATTATTCAGGACAAGAAAGAAGCTGACATCAAGTTCCTCATCCAGCAGGCAAATGTTCGCAGTAGCGAGTTGAAGGCTGCCGCTGCATTCAATGAAGACGTGAAGGCTATCAAGGAAGCAGAGAACAAGGAAATCAAGAACATCGAGATCTCTGCTTACGCTTCTCCTGATGGTGCATTCGATCTCAACCAGGGTCTTGCAGAAAAGCGCCAGGACAACACTGCAAAGGTTGTAAACAAGAACCTGAAGAAGTCTAAACTCGATGCTACTGTTGACACTAAGTATACAGCTGAAGACTGGGAAGGCTTCCAGAAACTGGTTCAGGCATCTAACATTCAGGACAAGGAACTCATCCTCCGCGTTCTCTCTATGTACTCTGACCCAGAACAGCGTGAAGCAGAAATCAAGAACATCTCTTCTGTTTACAAGAATCTGGCAGATGACATTCTTCCACAGTTGCGCCGTTCACGTTTGACTCTTAACTATGAAATCATTGGCAAGAGTGACGAAGAAATCGCTAAACTGGCTAAGGAAGACGCTTCCAAGTTGAATATTGAAGAACTCCTCTATGCTGCTACATTGACAAACAACAAGGCAGAAAAAGAAGCTATCTTCACCAAAGCAACTAAGATCTATCCGAACGACTACCGTGCTTACAACAACCTTGGTAAGCTTGCTTACGAAGAAGGTAACATTGACAAGGCAGAAGGCTACTTCAAGAAAGCTAACTCCGTAAAGGAATCTGCTGAAGCAAACCTCAACCTCGGTCTCGTTGCATTGACTAAGGGTAACGCAGCTTCTGCTGAATCTCTGTTGTCAAAGGCCTCTGGTCAGGAAGAGTTGAACGAAGCTCTTGGTAACCTCTACATCGCTCAGGGTCAGTACGACCGCGCAGTAAACGCATTTGGCGACGCAAAGACCAACAGTGCCGCTCTTGCTCAGATTCTGGCAAAGAACTACACAAAGGCAGGTTCTACACTGTCTGCTATTGCTAAGCGCGATGCTACAACTGAATACCTGACAGCAGTTCTTGGTGCACGCACCAACAACTCTTCTTCAGTATACAGCGGTTTGAAGGCTGCTATTGCTAAGGATTCTTCTATGGCAAAGAAAGCTGCTACAGACCTTGAATTTGCTCAGTACTTTACTGACAGCACATTCGCAAGCATCATTAAGTAATCAACATTACTGAACAATAGACCAAAGGCCACGCCCCCTTCAGAGCGTGGCCTTTGTCTTTACATACACAGCCATTATGAAAGTTCTCGTTACCGGTGCAAATGGCTTCCTGGGAAGCCGCATTGCAAACTACTACGGCCAAACGCATCAGGTTTACACCTATGGACATCAGACATTGGACATCACCTCTCTGGAGAGCGTTGAAGCCGTCTTCTCCATCGTCAGGCCGGAGGTTGTCGTCCACTGTGCCGCCATCTCCAACACAGGCTACGCACAAGAGCACCCGGAAGAGTCTCACCAGGTTAATGTCGTAGGCACAACAAACATTGCCAAAGCCAGCATGAAACACGGTGCCAAATTAGTCTACATGAGTTCCGACCAAGTGTATAATGGAACAAGGGCATTGGGACTTCTCCCGGAGGAGGCACCCCTATCCCCGGTCAACGTCTATGGGAAAGATAAATTGGAAGCAGAGAAACTCACGCAAGAGATTCTTCCCTCTGCTGTCGGACTTCGACTCACCTGGATGTACGACCTCCCGACAAGCACAATGAAACTGAACAGTAATCTGCTTGTCAATATCAAGCAAGCCTTTGACACTCACACTCCCCTCCACATTGCCACCCACGAATATAGAGGAATAACCAACGTGTGGGACGTTGTAAAGCAGCTGGAAGCCTGCACAGAACTCCCGGGAGGTATTTATAACTTTGGCAGTGAGAACAGGCTTACCTGTTACGAGACTTTCACACAGACTGCCCGCCTACTGGGATATGGCGATATAGAACAACTGATCATTGCAGACGATGAGCGCTTTCACGCTCAACCGCGCAATCTCTCTATGGACATCACACGTCTTCGCTCACACGGCATAGACTTTCCGGACACGATAGAAGGCGTGATGAACGCGTTGCAATAACAGAATACCGTCAATATCCTGTCAGCTTTAAAAGTCACACGTATCAGGGTCAGAACCCACACGAGAGGTTTGAAGGGCATCTATAACAGCCATCTCCTCTGGCGTGAGAACAACCCCCGGAAGAGCGAAATTCTCCTTGATTCTCTCCGGATGAACTGACTTGACAAGCGGAATAATGTTGTGCTGCATGACCCACGTTATGATCAGCTGTGCAACTGTACATTCATACTTGCCCGCTATTTGCTTCAACAGCGGGTTCTCCAACTCGCGTCCACGTCCCAACGGACTCCAAGCCTCAACGGCAATGTCATGCCTTTGGCAAAATTCCACGCACTCCTTCTGCATCATGCCGGGATGATATTCTATCTGATTAACAGCCGGCATAACGACCGCCTTGTCCAAAATAGGCTGCAAATGGTGTGGCATGAAATTACTCAAGCCTATCGCCCGTATTCTTCCCTCTTTATGCAATGTCTCAAACGCCCGCCATGTTTCCTGATTAATCGTGTCGTTGGCATCGCCAAACTGCTTTTTATTGGCCGGCCAGTGAATAAGATACAAATCCAGGTATTCGAGCTGTAAGTCACTCATTGTTTTCTCGAAAGCACGCAGCGTTGTGTCATAGCCACGCTCCGTATTCCACAACTTACTTGTAACGAAGAGCTGCTCACGAGCCACTCCACTCTCCTGAATGCCCCTGCCTACGCTCTTCTCGTTCTTATACACTGCTGCTGTATCTATCAGGGTATACCCTGTTTCAATAGCACATCTAACTGCATCTTTCGTTACGTCTCCCTCCGGAGCCAGGAAGGTTCCGAATCCCATTGACGGGATGTCTATTCCGTTGTTTAGTTTCATAGTACGAATCATTTTTCCCCACAAAGATAGTCTTTTCAGACATAATCGTCTACCATCTGTTCATGAAAAGAAGTCCTATTCTATCATTCTGTTTAGGTTAGCACATGCTGCTTGCCGGCAATACATGGGGTCTTACCTGTTCTTGGAGGAGAACGTCGTAATTTCAGGAGAGATTCTCCGAAGTTTGGAAATAATGATTAAATTTGTGCCTTAGAAACACTCCATCGTATGAAACATTCGAACTACCTTTTAGCAAGTGGGCTACTATTCAGCATAATGCCCTTATGTGCAGCGCAAAAAGCAAAAAAACAACGGACTATCAAGCCTAACATCATCTATATCATGTGTGACGATATGGGCTATGGAGATTTAGGATGCTACGGGCAACCCTACATCTCAACCCCCAATCTTGACCGCATGGCCCAAGAAGGCATGCTGTTTACACAGGCCTACGCCGGAAGTCCGGTCAGCGCTCCCTCAAGAGCCTGCTTCATGACGGGACAGCATTCCGGCCACACAGAGGTACGCGGCAACAAGGAGTATTGGAGGGACACACCCAAGGTAAGATATGGAGTTAACGAAGAATACTCTGTGGCCGGACAACATCCTTACAGCACAGAACACATCATCCTGCCCGAAATCATGAAGGACAACGGCTACACCACCGGTATGTTCGGAAAATGGGCTGGTGGTTATGAGGGATCAGTCTCAACACCAGACAAACGCGGCGTGGACGAGTTCTACGGCTACATCTGCCAATATCAGGCCCATCTTTACTATCCGAACTTCCTGAACCGATACAGCAAATCCTTGAATGACCAGGAAGTTATACGCGTAATCATGGATGAAAACATCCAACATCCGATGTTCGGGAAAGACTACTTCAAACGCACCCAATATTCTGCCGACATGATTCACCGGGAAGCCATGAAGTGGATAGACAAACAGGAGAAAGGACAACCCTTCTTTGGCATCCTGACCTACACGCTTCCCCATGCAGAACTTGCCCAGCCCGAGGACTCCATCTACCTGTCATACGAGAAAAAGTTCTTTTGGGACAGGACGTGGGGCGGCAACGAAGACTCACGCTACAACCCAGCAGAACACGTTCACGCACAGTTTGCCGGCATGATAACACGCCTGGACACCTATGTGGGTGAAATCCTAGCTAAACTCAAAGAAAAAGGCCTTGACGAAAACACCATCGTAATCTTCACCAGCGACAATGGTCCTCACGAAGAAGGAGGTGCCGACCCTACTTTCTTTGGTAGAGATGGCAAACTGCGTGGTCTGAAACGCCAATGCTATGAGGGGGGAATACGTATTCCGTTCATCGTTCGCTGGCCCGGCAAGGTAGCTCAAGGCGTCAAGAACGACCACCAACTTGCCTTTTACGACCTCATGCCTACCATCTGCGACTTGGCCGGAATCAAGAACTACGTAGAACGATATACGAACAAATCCCTGGAGAAAGACTACTTTGACGGAATTTCCTTTGCACCGACACTGCTCGGACAAAGCGGACAACCGAAACACCAATACCTTTACTGGGAGTTCTCAGAGACCGACCAAATAGGCCTTCGCATGGGAGACTGGAAGATGGTTGTCAAGAAAGGAACTCCCCTGCTCTACAACCTGGCAGAAGACCTTCACGAAGACCATGACATCTCCGCACAACATCCGGACATCGTGCAACAAATGATTGGTTATATCCAGAAGGAACACGTTGAAAGCAAATACTTTAAGGTTACACTGCCACAATGATGGAAGAACAATTCGACATACGGAACCAGCAATACTCTAACACCAAAGAGCGCGACTTTGAGAATGTGCTCCGCCCACTTCGTTTCAATGACTTCTGTGGACAGGACAAAGTCGTTGACAACCTGACTGTTTTTGTCAAAGCGGCCAAGTTGCGCGGTGAATCTCTCGACCACACACTTCTTCATGGACCTCCCGGATTGGGAAAGACCACCCTATCCCAGATAATAGCCAATGAACTTGGAGTAGGCTTCAAAATCACCTCGGGACCCGTTTTAGACAAACCCGGAGACCTGGCCGGAATCCTCACGAGCCTGGAACCCAACGACGTTCTGTTCATTGACGAAATACACCGTCTTTCTCCCATTGTAGAAGAATATCTCTATAGTGCCATGGAAGACTATCGCATTGATATCATGATAGACAAAGGTCCCTCTGCGCGAAGCATCCAGATTGATTTGAACCCATTTACCCTTGTCGGTGCTACAACCAGAAGCGGCTTGTTGACCGCTCCGTTGCGCGCACGTTTTGGCATCAACCTGCATTTGGAGTATTATGATGCAGATGTGCTGACCGGTATCATCAAACGCTCAGCCGGGATTCTCAACATCCCCTGCTCTACACAAGCTGCTAAAGAAATTGCAAGCCGGAGTCGAGGTACACCACGTATTGCCAACGCACTTCTTCGTCGTGTGCGTGACTTTGCCCAGGTCAAGGGAAGTGGAAGTATAGATACCGAGATTGCCAAGTATGCACTCGAAGCCTTGAACATCGACCGCTACGGACTGGACGAGATAGACAACAAAATCCTCTGCAACATCATCGACAAATTCAAGGGCGGCCCTGTAGGCCTATCCACCATTGCAACAGCTCTGGGCGAAGATGCAGGCACTGTGGAGGAAGTGTATGAGCCTTTCCTCATCAAGGAAGGATTCATCAAGCGGACGCCGCGTGGGCGAGAAGTAACCGAACTGGCATTCAGGCATCTTGGCAGGAGCTTCCTCAACCCCATGTCACAACAAGGCGATCTGTTCAAATAACCACACGGCTCTTCTCAATCCTCCCTTGGAGAAACAGGACATTCTCTCCATGGGAACAGAAACCGAACCTCACATCTACTCAAAGCAAACATCATGGCTGGGATTAAGTCACTTGTCAAAGATACTGCCATTTATGGCCTTAGCAGCATCATCGGTCGTTTCCTCAACTATCTGCTGGTGCCGATCTATACTCGCGTTCTTGACACAGGAGAGTATGGTATAGTTACCAATCTGTATGGCTACACCGCACTTGTGCTGGTTGTTCTTACCTTCGGAATGGAAACAACGTACTTTCGCTTTGCCAACAAAGAAGAGAACAAGGCCGATACGGTTTTCACCAACAGTTTCGCCTTCGTCAGTACCCTAACTCTCGTGTTCCTAATAACCCTATTCCTGTTCATTGACCCAATAAGTCGGGCTTTGCACTACACGGACCATCAAAATTACATCCTGCTGATGGCTGCTGTCGTGTCTATCGACGTCATACAGGCATTACCCTTCTGCCGGTTAAGATTCCAGAAGAAAGCCATCAGGTTTGCCTCTCTCAGACTGCTGTTCATCGCACTTAACATTGGCCTCAATCTGCTTTATTTTGTTGTCTTCAGCGTACGAGATGTCATTTATGTCTTCATCCTGAATCTCGTTTGCTCCGCCATCATCACGTTCTTCTTCCTGCCCGACTTGTTTAAGCTAAAATGGAAACTTGACTTTTCCATTCTACGCCAAATGCTTGACTACACCTGGCCGTTGTTTATTCTGGGTATTACGGGAATACTGAACCAAACGGCAGACAAAATCATCTTCCCACTCGTTTATCCAAACGAGGTGGTCGGAAAAGAACTCCTGGGAATCTATGGCGGCTGCGTAAAAATTGCCATGATTATGGCCATGATCACACAGGCGTTTCGATATGCCTACGAACCAATTGTCTTTGCTCAAGCCAAATCAAAAGACAAGAACGAGACCTATGCCTTAGGTATGAAGTTCTTCATCATCTTCACCCTTTTGGCCTTTCTGGCTGTGATAGCCTTTCTGCCTATTCTGCAAGAGATTGTGGGCAAGAAATACCAAGTCGGAATGAAGGTGGTTCCTATCGTGATGATTGCAGAAATCATGATGGGCATATACTTCAACCTGTCTTTTTGGTACAAGCTTATAGACAAAACCATCTACGGAGCATGGTTCTCACTGGCCGGTTGCATCGTGCTTTTCGCTGTCAATATTCTGGGCATTCCCCACTTCAACTATATGGCCTGCGCTTGGGGCGGATTATTTGGCTACGGTACAGCCATGACACTGAGTTACATCATCGGACAAAGGATGAATCCTATCCGGTATGACTTGAAGTCCATTGGAGGCTACGTCCTGCTCACCGCATTCCTATATATGGCTATGACCGCCTTTGAGATAGAAAACCGCTGGCTTTGCATCGGTTACCGCACCATCCTGCTGCTTGTCTTCATGGCATACACTGCATGGAAAGACCTTCCTGTTAAAACCATCCTGCAAAGATTTAAAAGATGAAACAACGAGTCTTCCTTCTTCTTTGGGCACTGTGCCTTTTTCTGCCGACAAAAGCTGATGAAGGCATGTGGATGATAGGGAACCTCAACAAAGGGATTCGACAATCCATGCGCAAGATGGGCATTCAATTAAAGGCAGATAAATTATACAATCCTAAGGGCAACTCTCTCAAGGACTGTGTCGTCAGTTTTGGCGGATTCTGCTCTGGAGTTGTCGTCAGTGAGAACGGACTTGTCTTCACCAATCACCACTGTGGATTTCACAGCATACAGCAATTAAGCAATATCAACGAAGACTTCGTCCACCAAGGGTTTATTGCCTACGAGCAAGAAGGAGAACTACCCTGTCCCGAACTATACGTACGGTTTCTGCTGCGTCAGGAGAATGTAACCCGAAAAATCCTGTCCAAAGTCAAACCTGAGATGAGCGAGTATGAACGTGCAAACGTGATAGACTCCCTCAGTCGCTCCATCAGCGAGGAGATCTCCCGAAAAGACTCCACCTTGGTTGGCATTGTTGACGCCTATTATAGCGGTTCCGAGTTTTGGCTCTCTGTATACCAGGACTTTAATGACATTCGACTCGTCTTTGCCCCACCTTCGTACATCGGCAAATTCGGCTGGGAAACGGACAACTGGGTATGGCCAAGGCACACGGGAGATTTCTGTGTCTTCAGAATCTATGCCAATGCCCACAACCGCCCGGCAGACTACGCAGCGGACAATCGGCCCTACCGAACCAAGAACTATGCCCGACTATGCCTTGACGGTTATCAAGAAGGAGATGCCACGATGACCATAGGCTACCCGGGAGAAACAACGCGCTTCCTCTCGTCGTACGGCATAGACGAAATCGTAAACACTCAAAATCAGGCACAGATTGACATACGCTCCATCAAACAGGACATCTGGAAAATGGCCATAAGAAGCAACGACAGTATCAGCATCATGTATGCAGCCAAATACGACGAAAGTTCCAACTATTGGAAGAACAGCATCGGGGTCAACGAAGCAATCAGAAAACACAAGACAATCGAAAAGAAACAGCAGGAGGAAGACAAACTGCTGCAATACATCCGAAACACCCCAGCAGAAAGAGGAAAACATCTGCAACTGTTTTCCGACCTGAAGGCAAACTACAGACAACGATTCGAGGCTCAGAAAGCACGGTTTTACCTCTATGAATCCTTCCTATATGCCCCCGAACTCATACAACAGACCCTCAACATTCTCAATCTTGACCTGAGCGAAGACGCGGATGAGCAACTCGTCAATTCCACGTTAAGGAAGATTGTTGATACCTACCGAAATATGGATACGAAAACCGACAAAGCGGTTTTTGGCGCCATGGTCTCCGCCTATAAAAACCATGTGGAAGAGGACTTTCTGCCCGATTTCTACACAACCATCGACACCCTATACTCGGGAAATATCTCGACATTCGTGGACTCTCTATACGCCCGGACACACTTTGCCACACAGCAAGGCCTTGAAAAGGTCTGCCGCTCTGACAGCACCTTCAACCTCCAAGCCGACCCGGCTGTAAATGTTTGCCTGGACATCCTGGCCAAATTATTCGAAATAAACGCATTGATAGACGAACCCTCACGCGAGATTGAGAGACTCGAACGAGATTTTACCGAACTAAAACGACGCTACAACAAGAACTACAATTTCTACCCGGATGCCAACTCCACCATGCGTCTGAGCATTGGCACCATAAAAAGCTATTCGCCCCGAGATGGCGTTGAATATGCTCACTACACAACGGTAATCGGTATTCTGGAAAAACTAAGAGACCACCTTGGAGACCCAGACTTCGAGATCAGCAGCGATTTCTTGAATCTGCTTGTCAAAGAAAAAGACACACCGCTTTTCGACAAAGACGGAACCATGCACGTCAACTTCATAACCAACAACGACATTACCGGCGGAAACTCCGGGAGCCCGGTCTTTAATGCCAAAGGCGAACTGCTCGGCCTGGCCTTCGACGGAAATTGGGAGGCCATGAACGGAGACTTCTTATTTGAAGAAAACACCCAGCGCTGCATTGCCGTAGACACACGATATATGCTTTACATCATGCAACTGGCCGAAGCCAACAGAATAACAGCAGAATTAGGGTTCTGACCCTAAGATGATTGTTCGTTTTTTTTACCATCCTTACTTTCAACAATCCTAAGAAAAATCCAGTCATTGGCTCAGACCTCCTTAAAAATATAAAATATTCAGGTTAAAATTCCTTTCGCTCGATAAAAAACTTTACCTTTGCGATATTTAAACATCTCTATATTAGAATTGCCTGATAATTATGATAAAAAAACTGATTTTAAGCGCATTTGCAATCTTCTGCTCTGCAGGTATGCTCATGGCTCAAAGTACCATGAGCGACCAACAAGTTTTAGACTACACAAAGGCTGCCGTAGCCAAGGGTAAATCATATACCGAGATAGCCAAAGAGTTGGCGCTGAAAGGGGTGACAAGAACTCAGGCCGAACGAGTAAAAAAACTCTATGAGAGCCAACAGGACCAGAAAGAAGGCACCAACAAAAAGCAGACTAATAGGCAGATAACACGGAATGACAGCACCTACACCCAGCAACAGCAATTACGTACTCCTGCCCTTACGACAAAAATCAAAAAACCCATACCGGCAGAGACCAAAGACCGGTTGGTATATAGCGACGCTGACACAACATCTACTTCTGAAAACGACGAAGTGCAAATCTTTGGACGCGAAATATTCCAGAACCGCGACCTGAATTTCATGCCGTCCGAAAACCTTGCCACACCTGAAAACTACCGACTGGGTCCCGGAGACGAAGTTATCATTGACATTTTTGGTGCCAACCAGACAACACTTCGCGACGATATTTCACCGGAAGGAAGCATCAACGTAGATATTCTCGGCCCAATCTATCTCAACGGCCTTACCATTGAGCAAGCGAACACTTTCTTGAAACAGCGCCTGTCCAGCATTTACGCTGGCCTGACAAGCGAAGGCGAACAGACCGACATCCGGCTGAGTCTGGGTCAAATCCGCAGCATCATGGTGAATGTGCTTGGCGAAGTGGCAAATCCCGGAACGTATAACATCTCTTCCTTCTCAACGGTTCTTCATGCACTCTACACAGCAGGAGGCGTGATGGGTGTCGGTTCTCTTCGTGACATCAAAGTTGTCCGTAACGGAAAAACCGTCTCGTCCGTCGACATCTACGACCTGCTCATCAACGGCAGTCGCCAGAACGACATCCGCCTCGAAGAAGGTGACGTCATCCTGATACCGGCCTACAAATGCTTGGTAGAGGCAAGGGGAAAGGTTAAACGGCCTATGTTCTTCGAAATGAAAGAAGGCGAATCTCTCGAGGCTCTCATCAACTATGCCGGAGGATATGACTCAGACGCCTACACTCAAAGCCTGACCGTCATCCGCCAGAATGGCAAGGAATATGAAGTATATAGCGTAGATAACAACGAATACGGCACATTCGTCCTAAAGAACGGTGATGAAGTGGAAGTCGGCGAACTGCTCTCACGCTTCAACAACCGAGTAAAGATAGACGGTGCCGTTTATCGCAAAGGTCTTTACCAGTTAGGTGGAAAAGTAACGACAGTCAAGTCGTTGATTGAAAAGGCTGACGGTCTGCTTCCTGAAGCATTTACAACAAGAGCCATTCTCCACCGGGAAAAGACAGACCGCAGCCTTGAGGTCTTATCTGTCGACTTGGCCGGCATTCTCAATGGGACAGCTCCGGACATTCCACTTCGCAACAACGATGTCCTGTTTGTTCCAAGCATCTATGACTTGAAAGACCAGGGAACGCTCACCATCTATGGTGAAGTCGCCAAGCCTGGAGTGTTCAAATATGCCGGAAACACAACATTGGAGGATCTCATCCTGCAAGCCGGTGGTCTGCTGGAATCAGCCTCAACAGCACAGGTAGACGTTGCACGTCGTGTGAAAAACACCAATTCGCTCACAGCGCAAAGCGAAATAGCAGAAACCTACAGCTTCAGCCTGAAAAACGGATTCGTCATTGAAGGCGAACCGGGGTTCATTCTCAAACCATACGACGAAGTCTTCGTTCGCACATCCCCGTCATACTCAGAGCAACAGCATGTCACTGTAACAGGTGAGGTAAACTTCACGGGGCAATTTGCCATGAGCGAAAGAGAACAGCGAATCAGTTCTATCATCAAGCGGGCAGGTGGAATAACAGATTTCGCCTATACCAGAGGAGCACGTCTGGCCCGCCGAATGACAGAAGAAGAGATTACACGTGCGAAAGAAAAATTAGAAACTTTAGAGCAAAGCGGTGATTCACTCAAATTAGACAAAAAGATTGAAGAATATTATTACGTTGGTATCAATCTGGACAAAGCACTTGCAAATCCGGGCAGCGATTACGACATCGTACTCCGTGACGGTGACCGCATTGAAATACCGACATATAACAACACGGTCAAAATCAGCGGTACAGTTCTCTATCCCAACACCGTTACCTATGATAAAAAACTATCTATAAATGACTATATTAAAATGGCAGGCGGATATGCACAGGATGCCAACAAAAAGAAAGTATACGTCATTAGCATGAACGGTATGGTCTCCAAAGGAAGAAAATACATGGACATCGAACCGGGCAGTGAAATTGTCGTTCCGATGAAGAAGAAACGTTCAAACACGCTTCAGGAAACAATGGCTATTGCCACAACCGCGACTTCACTGGCGACAACAATCGCAGCAATTACAGCACTGTTTAAATAACAGAAATATGAATCAGACAGAATACTACAATAAACCTCCTCAATACATAGAAGAGGAAGAAGAACTCAACATTGACTGGATGGCGCTCATTGTCAAAGCATGGAAAGGGCGCAAATTCATTGTTATCTGCACATTCGTGTTTGCCTGTCTGGGCGTTGTATCCGCCCTGCTGAGCAAAAGACAATGGAATGTATCCGTAACGCTGGCCCCGGAAATGGCGCAGAAAAATGCTGGAGGAATGAGCGGCATTGCGAGCATGCTTGGCATGAGTTCACTGAACTTAGGCAATAGTACAGACGCACTGAACATCACGCTCTTCCCTGATATTTGCAGCAGCACACCATTCCTTACCAGTCTGTTTGATGTGCCGGTCACGCCATACACCTCTCCCAAAGCACTGAAAAATGGCGAAAAGCCCAAAGAGCCCAGAAGCCTTTATAAATATATCACCAAAGAGGACGAGCCCAAAGGTTTCTTTGCCTCCATTATGGAATCTATTTTCGGAGCAGAAAAAGACACGACAACTATCGTCAACATCTCCCACCTGACCCCCAAACAAATGTCGGTTGTCAAGGTATTGGGACGCTCCATTTCTGCCAATGTAGACAAAAAAACCGGCATAACAACCGTTGGAGTGACGATGGACGACCCGGCCATTACAACCCAAATGGCAGATAGTGTCTGCAGGCGATTGCAAGACTACGTTATCAAATACCGTACTCAAAAAGCAACCGAAGACTTTGTGTACTACACTAAATTAGCTGAAGAAGCACACCAGAAACTTATCGAGGCACAAGATGCCTATGCGCAAAGCGTCGACTACGACCGAAGTGTCATTCTCCAAACCGTGAACAGTGAGAAACAACGGTTACAAGACGAAGCGACCCTTGCCAGTCAGATTTATACCCAAATGGAACAACAGAAAGAAATGGCTCGTGCCAGAATACAAGAGGAAAAACCTGTATTTGCCGTGATTCAGCCAGCTACCATGCCGGAAAATCCCGCCGGAAAAGGCCGCAAAATGACCGTTCTGATGTTCATCGCTTTGGGCCTCATCATATCATTGGCATGGAAATGTTATGCTGAAGAAGTTACGCTCAACCTCTGGACTGACTTCAAAAGCAAAATGAAAGAATAAAAATATAATATATTATACCTTATTAATATATAATGTTCGGAAGTATCAAACAACAAACGCGCACATTGCTATGCCTGGCTGTTCTCCTCGTGTTTTGTACGGCCAGTCATGCACAGTTCACATTCGGAACAACCGGTCTGTTGCACCTGCCCACTGCCGACATGCAACGCGACAAGACATTCATGGGAGGTGGAACCTTGTTGAATCTGCACTCAACCCCATCTACGTGGAATTATAATACCTATAACTACTACATAGGACTTACATTCTTTCCTTGGATGGAAGTTACCTATACCTGTACGCTTTTCTCTGCGAAATCACTTGGTGTAGACAAATACCCCTATACCAAAGGGCACTTCTCCAATCAAGACCGAAATTTCAGTCTTCGCCTGAGGTTATGGAAGGAAGGGTGGTGGAAAACCTGGACACCCCAGATTGTCTTTGGCGCAAATGACGTATTACATACGAGGGAGAAAGGCTCCTCGTTAGGCCAGATTGGAGTCACCTCAACAAGCAATGGCTACTGGGGAAGATTCTATATAGCAGCGACCAAACATTTTGATTTCCAAGGAATAGGTAATCTTGGAGCGCATGCCGTCTACTTTATTGATAACAATAGAACAGGATTCCTGTACAATGGATTAGGAGCCGGTGTAAACTTCCAATTTGCTACTCCCGGTGACAATTTTGGACAAAAACTTCTAAATAGGATGAATGTTATGGCAGAATACGACACACGAGAAGGAAGCATTGGCATGCACATTGCAGTGTGGAAAGACATGTTCAACATAGCCACAGAACTATATGGATGCAAACATCTTTCGGTAGGAGCTTACATGAAGATACACCTTAGATAATGCTTCCACTCCATCTGCCCGAGTCAACAAACATAAAACGAACAAAAATCATATTACAATGAATCCATTCATCAAACTCTGTAACTGGTATTTCTCCAAGAAAGCCCTGCCGTATTGGTGTGTACTTGCAATGGATTGCCTAATTGTTCTTTTTGCACATCTTATATCCATCTTCTTTACCAAAGGAGGAGAGTTCATCTATAACCATTTTGAGCACATCATACTTATTATCTCTGCCTACTTGATTCCATACATTATAGGATTCAGGCTGTTACACACCTACACAGGCATCCTCCGCTACAGCAGTTTCAGAGATTTGATTCGAATTGCATTTGCCATGTTGATTGGTGCAACTATCTGCATTGCAATAAACCACATCATACTCGACCACTTCGATTTTCTACACCCAAGTTATAATACCATCTGGCTTGTCGCCTTTCTGGGTACACTTATTATGTGGTTCTCCAGAATTTCCATCAAATTCCTTTTTGAAATCTTCCGTTCCGGAAAACATTCTATCCGCGTCTTCATTTTCGGTACCCGCCACGGAGGCGTTTCCTTGGCAAAGAGCATCAACAGCGACATTGATAGACAGTATATTGTCAAAGGATTTGTAACTCCGGATAAGGACATGCAAAAACACTCCTTGATGGGATTACCTATTTATAACAACGACGAGAACGTCATTGACATCATGAAAGACAAGGGTGTAACCTGTCTGATGGTCTCTCCTTTACAAAGCGACTTCTTCCGTAGTCAGGAAAAACTCATCAACAACTTGCTAAAGGCCGAGATACAAATCAGAATGATGAACCAATCAGAAGAATGGGACGGACATTCTGACTTGAAACACCAATCACTTCATGAAATTGATATTGAAGACCTGCTACCACGTGATAAGATTGAAGTCAACCTAGAAGCAACCAGCAAACTTCTGAAAGACAAAAGAATCCTCATCACCGGTGCAGCCGGCTCTATAGGCAGCGAAATCGTTCGACAGATTGCAACATTCAAACCGGCAGAAATGATTTTGATTGACCAGGCAGAAACACCCATGCATGACATTCGCCTGATGATGAAAAAATATCAAGAAATAACGTCTCAAACCATTGTGACAAGCATTACCAACCAGACACACATGGAAAGTATATTTGCTTGCCACAAACCGGACTATGTATTTCACGCCGCGGCATACAAACACGTTCCAATGATGGAAGACAATCCTGCCTTAGCCGTACAAAACAACATCCGAGGCACACGTGTTATAGCTGATCTTGCAGTCAAATACGGAACAAAGAAGTTTGTCATGATTTCAACAGATAAAGCCGTAAACCCAACCAATGTAATGGGCTGCTCAAAAAGAATCTGTGAAATATATTGCCAATCCCTGAACAAAGCCATTTTTGATCAGAAAAACTCTGGCTCTCCGGCTACCATTCTACAAGCAGACGGTTCTCCGGCCATCACACAATTTGTCACCACACGATTTGGAAACGTACTTGGAAGCAACGGTTCTGTTATCCCAATCTTTAAGGAGCAGATTAGCAAAGGCGGCCCTATCACCGTTACACACCCAGACATCATCCGATTCTTCATGCTCATTCCTGAAGCATGCCGACTTGTCCTTGAAGCAGGAACAATGGGCAAGGGTGGAGAAATCTACATCTTCGACATGGGCAAGCCGGTAAAAATCTTGGACTTGGCCAAAAGAATGATTTCCCTCAGTCACGCGAAGAATATCGAGATAAAATTTACAGGACTTCGCGACGGTGAGAAACTGTACGAAGAGGTGTTGAATGAGAAAGAAATCACCAAACCGACACACCATCCCAAGATTAAGATTGCTGCAGTGCGCGAGTATGACTACGAAACAGCAAAGGCAAACGAAGACCGTCTGCTCGAGGCAAGTTATACCTATGACGATATGCAAATTGTGAAGATTATGAAGGAAATCGTCCCGGAATATAAAAGTCAGCACTCCAAATACGAGTTTCTCGACAAACAATGACTCGTAAAGGAACTAAAGAATCACAATTATGAAGTGCCTTATACTTGCTGCCGGATACGCTACTCGCCTGTATCCTCTCACAGAAAACTTCCCCAAGCCACTCCTGAAAGTTGGTTCCAAAACCATTCTCGACTGGCTCGTGGACGACATAGATTTATCAGGCAAGGTGGACGAATACATTGTCATCTCCAACCACAAGTTTGCCAAACACTTTGAGGATTGGGCTTCTACAAAATCCCAAAAGGTTTCTGTGGTCGATGATGGAACATCCTCCAACGAAACACGATTGGGTGCAGTCAAGGATATTCAATACGCCATAGACCTCCTACACATAGATGAAGATGTTTTGGTCATTGCGGGAGACAATGTCCTTGACTTCAGTCTGACAAGATTCATTGATTATGCCCTGGAAAAGCAGACCTCTGCCATCATGCGATACTACGAGAGCAACGAACAGAAGTTGCTGAAATGTGGTGTTGTCACGACCAACGATGACGACCTGATTCTTCGTATGACAGAGAAGTCTCCGACTCCTGAGACCCATTGGTGTACCCCTCCCTTCTATTACTATACTAAAGACGACATGCGCTTAATCAGCAAAGGTATAGAGAACGGATGTGGCGTAGATGCACCCGGCAGCTACATTGCATGGCTTTGCACCCAAGTACCTGTTCACGCCATGGAAATGCCCGGGAAAAGATATGACATCGGGAATCTACAAAGCTACGAGAAAGTCAAAGAAGAATATAAGGGGATTCTCTAATAGCTTGCTTATCATACTCAGTCTAAAACCTTGTAAATCGACATGAAACAGACTTCTTTTTTCTTCTACCTCTTCCTTATTGCAATTTTTACCACTCCCCTTACCTCCTGTGTCAATTCCATCCATGAGCCGGAAGACCCGGCTGATAAGCCTCAACTGACAACAGTCACCTTTGGCCTATTTACAGAAGACATCATTCCCCTGACAAGAGCAGAAAATGATGTGGACTTGAAATACCTTTATGTGTTTGACGAGTCCAATGGCACTACAGAAAAGGTGCTGACACGGACAAAAGAGAATCCCGAAGACAACCCCTTATCTGATTTGTCCATACAGCTTTCCACCGGGAATCACACCATTTATTTCGTTGCTACAACACGAGCATACGAGTCATTTGACAAGCAGACAAAATCCCTCACTTGGGGAGCAAACCTTGGTATTGTGTGGGCTCAAAGCATAAACATGACTGTGTCCAGCTCACAAAATGAGAAAAAGAATGTTTCCCTGCCCCTTCGTGTGGCGGGAATCCGCATCGTAATGGAAGATGCTATTCCTTCGAATATGTCGTATATGGTTCAGAATGTCACAGCATATAGCAAGACACTTAATCTCTCCACCATGTCCGGACAAAACCCCGCTCCATACAGTCGCCGAGCGGCAATGCCTACATCACTTCTCGGACAAAGAAACATCAAGTTAGATTTATACACCTTCGTCCCTCCTGTCGGCTCAGTCGGGGATATGACAGCAACAGCCTATGATGCCGGCGACGTTGCCATTGCAAGCAAAAGTTTTACTAACGTCACCGTTACAAGCGGACATTTCCACCAATATTCCGGAAACTTCTTCTCCAATAACCAGAGCATCGGAATGGAGATTGAGACAAGTTGGATTTATAATGACGAAAGATATTAAAAAAGCAATCTCCATGAAAAAACATTTCTTCGCAATCCTTGCGACAATCTGCTGCATATCTTGCACAAACCCAATGATCGACACTGAAGAAGATACCAAAAGCATAACCTTCCAACTCTTTGAGCGTACAGAAACGCCCATGACACGAGCAAGTTCCAGTAGTGCCCAATATTTACTGATAATCGATGAATGTAATGACACTATCATGAATGTGACCCCGGACGGACACACAGGTGCCAACACTTTAGACAATGTAACCCTTCACCTCAAGTATGGAGCACACAAACTATACTTTGTGACTTACGATTCTCCTTATAAAACGTTGGACTTGGCCAACCTCAAACTCACTTGGCAAAAAGACACCAAGAAACTCAAAAATGTTCACACCGCCACCAAAGAGATATCCGTTACTAAAAATACGATAGCCAACCAGTCCATCGAGCTGGAAAGGAAGGTCAGCCTTATCGAAATCAAATTTACGGACGAGATTCCTGCCAATCTGGCCAAAATCAAAATGAACATAACCGGACTGAGCTGGACCTACGACCTGAAAAACAACAAAGGCATTGATGCCGGTGTCTACGAAGAAACGATAACAGAGGTCTCAAGTATCATCGGTACAACGAACACCTCCTTGTATGTCTATACCTTTATTCCGGAAACAGGAGTCATTGGCAATTATACCATTACGGCCTACGACTCAAGCGATCAGGTCATTAAAACGCAGACCATAACCGGCGTAAGCGTGACAGCCAATAAACACATCACCTATAGCGGAGACTTCTTCTCCAACGATGCTCCATTCAGCTTTACAGTAAACGACACTTGGGATACAGAAGACCGGAACTTATAACCCCGGACTTTAACCCTACGCCAACAAAATAACAGTTCAACATTTTTTTCTATCAATTTGTTTTTTCATTAAAAAGATAAAAACTACTTTTGCAGCGTATTTGGATTTCAAGTCCACAATGTATGTAACATTGCCGGAGGAGAAACGAAGAGGGAACACAGTGCAAGTCTGTGGCTATACCCGTAGCTGTAAGTTCCATTACAACGTTGGTGTTGCATTCTGAACGCCACTGAATCCGATAAGGATTTGGGAAGGCGCAACGCCAGGAACGAAGCCAGAAGACCTACCAAATACGTTTGTTATATTTGAAACACTTCGGGAAAAAGGTGGTTCGGACACAAAACGTAAATCGTTACATAAAGAGATTGGTGCATAGAATGGCTGTTCACTTCTATGGCAACCATATTCGTATATCGGTATTATTTCTACTGATGTCGCTCGCCTTTGTAAACACATGGGCGCAGACCCAACCTATCATCTCCGGCAGAGTGACTGATGCGAAAGGCGCAGTGTTGCCCATGGCTTCCGTTGCAGTAAAAAGCACAAGCACTGGAACATATACCGACGATAAGGGGACATTCACCTTAAACGTAAAACCGGGAGTCCTTACGTTAATCGTGCAATACATGGGCTTTGAGACAGAAGAAGTGAAAGTTGACGCACGCAAGTCTCAACATCTTGAAATCAGCATGCACGAAAGTGGTTACAACCTTGGCGACGTGACAATCACAGCCAAGAGTAACGAACAGAGGTTGCGCGAAGGAGCCTATGCCGTAAATGCGCTCGACATCAAGAGCATCGCAAGCAGCGTAACGAACCTGAACGAATTGGTGAGCCGCAGCAGTGGCGTTAATCTCCGTACCGACGGAGGTCTTGGCAGCAACTTTGAGTTGTCGCTCAACGGACTCTCGGGCAATTCCATCCGCTACTTTGTCGATGGCATTCCTCTGACATCAAAAGGGAATGGCGTCAACCTCAGCAACTTCCCCATTAACTCCATCGACCGCATTGAGGTCTATAAGGGTGTTGTCCCAAGTTATTTGGGTGGTGACGCGCTGGGCGGTGCCATCAATATCGTAACGAAACAAGAGAAGAAGAATTTCCTCGACGCCAGCGTCAGTGTCGGTAGTTTTCATACCTACACCGGCGAAGTCAATGCACAGATTGTCCTGCCCAAGAGTGGTATTCTGGTTCGCCCGCAACTCAACATCATACACACGAAGAACGATTATAAGATGCACGATGTAGAGGTCTGGAACGCAGAAACCTCACAATACGAGACCGTCACCCGCAAGCGCTTTCACGATGCTTATCACCACTATATGGCGCAAATGGAGGTCGGTGTGGAGAAGAAGAAATGGGCAGATGTCTTCCTCATCGGAGCAAGCTATACAAAGAACGATAAGGAACTGCAGACAGGAACCATCCAAACCATTGTCTATGGCAAAGCCGAGCGCCAGGAAGAAGCAATCAATCTACAGGCCAAATATACCAAGAAAGACTTCTTGCTAAAGAATCTCGCCCTGAATCTCTACGCCGGACACACGTGGGATAACAGTGTGACCATTGACACGACCTTCCATCGCTACAACTGGAACGGAGAATCCAAAGAGACGTCGCGCAACGAACTGACCGGGCGGGAGCGCAGTATGCGCCACTACAAGCGCCCAACCACTATCCTGCGAGGCAATGTGAACTATGTCTTCAACGAACACCATTCCCTGAGTTTCAACTACCTGATGAGCAGAACCGGAAATCGGCGTTTCGATACGGCAGACGACTATTACCCCTACTTGAAAGACACTTTTGAAGAGACGAACGACCTCATTACGCGCCAGACTCTCGGACTTTCCTATGAACAATCATGGATGGACGGGCGATGGGTGAACTCCTTCTTTGTGAAGGATTACGTCAATCACGTATCACTGGAGCAGGAAGACATACCCTCTATCACCGGGGCAGACAAAGCGGAGAAGAACGTGACCAAGAACAACGTGGGCGGCGGTATCGGTACCCGGTTCACCATCATGGAACCGCTCCACGTCAAGTTGAGCTACGAGCGTGCCGAGAGACTCCCTCTAGCCCGCGAACTGCTTGGAAACGGCTCTACAACATATCCGAACCTGCTTCTCCGGCCGGAGAAAAGTCACAACGTGAATCTCGGACTGTTTGGGAATATTAAAACCGGGGGAATGAGTCACCTCTACTACGAGGTCACGGCCTTCTATCGGAAGGTGACAGACTATATACGTCTACGCGTGAATGACAACGACGGCACGGCGCAATACGAGAACGTGAGTAACGTCACGACCAAAGGCATCGAGGGGGAAGTCCGCTACAGCCTTGGGCGATGGCTTCAAACAACCGCCAACGTAAGTTTTCAGGAGAGTCTGGACATGAACGAGTTTCTGGAGAACGGCAGCACAAGCGCCACCTACAAGAACCGGGTGCCCAACAAGCCCTGGCTGAACAGTAACTTGGACCTGACGCTCACGAAGTACGACCTCTTCGGTCAGGGCGACCGCCTTCGCTTCAACACCCTGTACCAGTATGTCCACTGGTTTTACCTCTCCTGGGAGGGCTACGGCTATCTGCCCGCCAAAGCGCGCATTCCCAGTCAGCACATGGTCAACGCTTCGTTGACCTACTCCTGGCACCAAGAGCGATACAGCATTACCGTTTCGTGTGACAACGTGCTGGACAAACTGGCCTTCGACAACTATAAGCTTCAGAAACCTGGCCGCTCCTTCACTGCCAAGTTCCGCCTATACCTGAGATAATATTCTTAACGTAAAAAACCATAGCAACAATGAAACAAATCAAACTTCTCTCCTGGGCATTCATTGCCATCCTCATGATGGGCATCTCATCATGTAGCGAAGATCTTCCCGAGCCATCCATCGAAGTTTCACGGGATACGGACAGTAACATCCAGGCATCAGGAGGTTCGTTGAACATCAGCATTAGTGCTAACGTAGACTGGACTGTCAAGTGCGATGCCGATTGGGTTACAGCCACCCCTTCATCCGGCAGCAACAACGGCACAGTCTCTCTGACCATCGCCGAGAACACCTCCTACGACTCCCGTTCTGCTAAGGTGACCATCAGCAGCAACGACCCGACAGTCGCCATCATCAAGGAAATCACCATCGCACAAGACGGTAAAGACAAGCCGACCTATCACTTTGACCTCATGGCCTCTGTCGGCGGAACCACCGGTATGTCTTCATCCGGTGTCACCTCAACCCTCATCCGCAATCTCTCCGTCGACGAAATAGAAGACAACACGAACACCATCTCTTTCAAAGGTATCGGAGTAGACATACAGGCCGAAATCAATTCCGAGGCCATCATCCACAAAGGCTATTACTACGAGGCTGCCCCGTTGAGCCAGTCTTGGTACGGCAAATACATCATCAACGACAACAAGCAGGTGAACACCGTAGCCCGATTTGAAATGGGCAAGTCCGTCTTCAAGGCCAAACAGTACACCCATGCCTGGATTGCAGACAATACCGTTGTGTACATCGGTGCGGACAAATCGGTAAGTAACCGAGGCTCAAACAAAGTGCTGACCAACACCATCCAATGGTCACGCGTGAAGGACAACGGTACCACCCTCTCCCTGGAAGCAGAAGGTACCCTCGACCTGACAACGCCGACCAAGGCATTCAAGGAAGGTGGTGTAACAGCATTCTCCACCTCCGGACTGGCTGCATACCGCCCAAGCGACAACACCCTCATCTATGCGTTTGTTGACAACGACCTCACCGCCGAAACAGCCATAGACGGTGTCTTCATCGCCTTTATCGACCCCACCAACATGGAAGTAAAGAAGGTCATCTACGACAAGCGTGCCGATACGCTTGCCGGCACAGCTTACGGTGAACTGCAGCAGGACAAGCTCTTCTTTGACGAAAACGAAGACCTCTACATCGGTGCGGAACTGCTCATCCCGTGTACCAATAGTACCAGCTCAACTCCACAATACGGACGCATTCTCCGCATCAAGAAAGGCGCGACCGACACCGACAAGGACTACCTCGGCTTTGCTGACTATCTGAACGGCAAGATACTTTCCATGGACTACCTCGGCAGCGGCAAGATTGCCATGACCATGCAAGACCCGCTCAAGACTGGGCTCACCTCTTCTCGCGACTATTACGCTGGGTGGGGACAAAACGACTTGAGCATCTACTACGCCGTTTATGACATTGCCTCCGGCAAGGTGACCAACTTAGACGATATTCCCTTCTCACTGGGTTCGTTTACCGACCGTGTCGCCGTTGTCAACGGCAAGTGCTACATAGCAAGCTGTCCGGACAGCAAAATCAGTGCCCCCTGCATCTACATCTATGACATTGCCTCCGGCAAAATCACCAAAGGTGCCCAAATCGAGGCCGGCTATTACATCAATCGCCTGACTGTCGTCGACAACCTTAACTGAACATATAGACTCACAAACAATTCTTCCTTATATATTTGAAAATGGCTCTTTGTCCGCATCCCAAACGGATAAAGAGCCATGTGTGTTTTCCTCCCGGCTGTATTGTTTGGTAAAATATTATGACAATCGGCTGACTTTTCAGGAATGGTTCTGTCAAGATGGCTTTTTGACCTTGCCATTTATATGATTTGGCAAGGTCGAATCATATAAATGACACAGCCGAATCATACATTCGACAAAGGCAAAGTTATCCCTCTCCTCATGTGCCACTACAGATATCTGTAGAGGGGGTAAGGCCAACCTGACGAATTTCAAGCGCAAACGGTAAAATATATTTACGTCACGTACTCGGGTGTGTGCGTGAGACATCAGGGCAACTCAGATGTCCGACAGCGAAAGCCTATGGCCGGAACACCGGCCTCGCATCATCTTGGGCGTCATGCCCGTCACCTGTTTGAACTGTGCAGAAAAATGCGCAGGCGAGCTATACCCTAACTTGTAGGCTATCTCGCTTGTCGAAAGCCGGTTGTAACACAGCAGTTCCTTGGCATACTCGATTCGGTGAACGATGGCATAGCGCTCAAGCGTGAGGCCTTGTACCTCGCGGAATAGTTTGCTCAACGAACTGTAGTCCCTTCGCAGGCGTTCACACAGATAATCAGACATTTTGGGTCTCTCGCCATCCATGCGCACCCATTCGATTACCGCGAGCCTCATCTGCTCGACGAGCATGGAACGCGGGTCATCCAGCAGTTCAAACCCCATCTCCTCCAGGGATTTGGAGAGCCTTTCCTGCTGCTCCGCCCCCAGTTCCTCCTTGATGTCGGCCATCCCCAAAGTTACCTCTCCGGGAGTGAGACCTTCGGAAAGGAGTAGTGTCCTCACCGCCACGATGCAGCGAGGACAAACCATATTCTTGATGTTCAGCCTCATCTATTTGGAGGTCTTCTTTATATCGTAACCTATCTTCTTGAATGCGGCAACAAAGTCCTTATAGGTCGCCTTCCTGCCGTCATAAACGATCGTGACCGACTGTTTGGCAAGGGAAGTCTCTATTTTCTTTGTCCCCTTTACGAAGCGTATGTTACGCTTGATTTTCTGCTCACATCCCTGGCAGTGCATCTGCGGGGTCGTGGTCACGACAAGTGTATCTGCCTTTGTCTGTGCGAACGCGCAGAGTGCGCACATCGCCAAAAGTACTGTTGAAATCGTCTTCTTCATACCATTCTGTTTTTTAAATCTTCTCAAACCTTAATCTTACCCCTATATACGCCATGGCTCCCGCTATTGGCCCCCAGACCTGTGTGGCGTCAAAAGACTGCGACCACGGCTGGTGAGCATGCATGATGGGGTCTTGAATCCTGTAATTTGTCAGGTTCTCGCCACCGAGATAGATACTGACGTGACGAAACTCACGGGTAACCTGTAACTGTAACTGGAAGTAAGCCGGGTATTTGGCTCTGTTATACAACACGCCCCCTCCGTTGAGCTGTCCGGTGAGGTCAAACTGCCACAGCTCCGTCGGAGTCTTGTAAGAGAGTGTCAGCAATCCCTTGTAGCGGGAAGTCAGGGGTTTCTGCCTGAGTTCTCCCCCATACGTACATTTAACGTCGTTCAGACGGAAGGCACCGGTGGCGGTGAATCCCTCAAAGAAAGGATACGTCGCGTCAACCTGCAAGGTGTGGCTGTAACTCTTGCCACTCAGATTTCCAAACGTCAGGAAAAGGCCATCCTGCCCGTCACGAGGAGAGGTGTTTGTATAGTCGATAACCAGCTGATTCTTGAAATCCGTGTAGTAATACTCGGCATTCAGTTCCAGATTCCGATTACGTATCGGGATGTTGAGGCCCGCCGAAAGACCCATGTTCCAGGCTTCTTCCTGCTTCAGGTCTGATGCAAAGACAACCCGACGGCCACTTGCCAGCAAAGTGGTGTTTTCGGCCAGCGCGTGAGGCGTCCGATAACCCTTTCCTGCCGAGGCGCGAAGTGTGAGCTTGTCGAGCGGAGAATACTTTATGTGCAGGCGGGGAGTAAGGAAACCTCCATGCAGTGTAGAGTAATCCCAGCGAATACCGGGCATGACCGTCAGTCTCTCTCCAAGTTTGTAGGTATACTGAGCATAGACACCTGATGTCGTTTCCTTGTTTCCACCCGGCAGGGGGAGCTCAAGAGAACTTCGTTCGTCATAATAATCATGGTTAAGAGACGCTCCAACGCTTAAATTGTGCTCGTCCGTGAGGTCTGTCTCAAACATCAACTGCGCATAGCCGTTCTTTTGTGTCACATCATACTGCGTGAGTCCGAAGGTGTTCCAGCCATCATGCCACGAGCCCTGAAGCATCAAGGCAAGCGAGGTGTTATGGTCCGCGTCCAGCGTCCAGCCGTTCTTCCACTGCACCTCATAGCGGTTGGTCTTCACGGAAGTGGTGTATGGCGTTCCACCCGCATCCGCCAGATGCTTCGCGCCCTGTCCGCCAATGCGCTCGTCACGCAGCACCCTCATGGACAACTGACTTATCCAAAGAGGAGACACATAAGCCCAGCGATGCATGAGGTTATACTGTCTAATTTTGGGCATATCCATAAATCCGTCACCATTGCCATCATGCTCCGTCTGACGGTTTTCAAAATGCAGGAGTGTCGCCGTTGAGAGGCGGTCGTTGAGATGAATGCTTCCATCCACATTGACCTCCTGCTTCCATTCGCTGTCCAGATAGGCATTGGCGCGCACACCGTCTGTCGCCTGCGGCTTCAGGAACTCAATATTGATCTGTCCCGTCGTACTCTCGTAACCGTTCTTCACACTGGAAGCGCCCTTGCTCACCTGGATAGACTGCATCCAGGGACCGGGAACATAGCCGAGGGCATAGGGCAGTGACGCTCCACGCAGATTCGGGACATTCTCCGTCAACATCTGCACGTAAGTACCTGAGAGCCCAAGAAGCTTAATCTGTCTGGCACCGGTCGCAGCATCGCTGTAACTGACATCGACCGAAGGATTTGTCGTGAACGACTCGCCCAAATTACAACATGCGGCCCGAATCAGCTGACTCTTCCCAATAATATCCACACTCTCCACCCTCGACTGTGAGCGGGTACGCGAACTGACCCTGACCACAACATCCTTCAACTCATACTCATTGGCTATGCTGTCTGCCGATTCCACCACCTGCGCGACAACGCCGGGCGGTACACATAGAGCCCAGATGATGGCAAGCACTACTTTCATTCCTTCTCTTCTTATCATAAATATACATTGCTTTGTCTTACGGATACAAAAGTAGGCATAAATCACGACTCCTTTCTATCATAATTATGGATTAAACTTATAACCGACACACATTTTATGATAGGCACACGCGCAAACATAGGTAATTCCTTCCGAAATCCAGGTAGTAAGCCTCTTGCTCTTTCTTCATTCCTTTGCAATCGAAAACAACATTCAATTATTATACATAAGATGATGAAGAAAAATATTGTTGGACTTATGGCAATGACTTTTACTGTTTCAACAACTATTCAGGCACAAGACTTTCTGGCTACTCACGACAGGGTCGATTCTAATCGCATAGGCATTATCGGCATCTGCGGCTTTGGCGGTTTTGCTGTCAACGCAGCTGCACAGGATACTCGTATCAAGGCAACCCTTGCCATCACAACAATAAGCGAACGACTGGGATTCGAATACCCACAACATTTCGTCCGATTCTTCAAGGCTCACACAGGCAAAACTCCCTCTGCATATAGAAAGGCATCATGACGGATGGTACATCACGACTTTTCCGCCGTGCGATAACGCCGTTAACCGGTGAATCATGACCTTTCCGTCGTGCGACAACACCGTTAACCGGTGAATCGTGACTTTTCCGCCGTGCGATAACGCCGTTAACCGGTGAATGGAGACTTTTCCGCCGTGCGACAACACCGTTAACCGGTGAATGGAGGTTTTTCCATCGTGCGACTCGAACGTTCCTTCACTTTTCGCGCTGCATATCTTATATATATAATGGGAGAATGGTTTTTTGGATATTATTCCGAGCGGCCGGGATTTGCAAGACCGGACTCAGAGAGAGAAGAATGTGAGGATGGGGCTGTCTTGACGTGTATGAAGAGGAAGAAAGAGAAAGGACTGCGCTGCCGGATATAAGAATCCACAGCACAGTCCCTTCCGTTAGTATACTGCCTGAAAACAGAACGATTACATATACTTAGCCCAATCTGTGTTAGCCATATTGCCTGATGCAGCGAGCTCTGCGTGCATAGCGAGAGCTACCTTGAGCGCATGAGGTGTCTGTGACTTTCCATCGGTGAGTTTGAGATAATCCCACAGCAGTTGCTTGTAGTCCGGATGAACACAGTTCTCGATAATGGTCTGTGCACGCTCCTTGGGGCTCTTGCCGCGAAGGTCGGCGATACCCTGCTCTGTGATGATGATGTTTACATCGTGTTCTGAGTGGTCGACGTGTGAAACCATCGGAACAATCGCGCTGATTTTTCCTTCCTTGGCCACAGAAGGGCAGGTGAAGATGGAAATGTAGGCATTGCGTGTGAAGTCTCCCGAACCTCCAATGCCGTTCATCATCTTTGTGCCACCGATATGTGTGGAGTTCACGTTTCCGTAGATGTCGGCCTCAATAGCTGTGTTGATAGAGATGACGCCAAGCCGGCGGATAACCTCCGGACTGTTGGATATTTCGCTCGGACGGAGAATCAACTTGTCGCCAAAGAATGTCATGTCGTCATAAATGCTGTTGAGGCAGTCGTTCGTAACGGTCAGTGAGCAGCCGGATGCGAACTTGACACGGCCGTCGCGAATCAAGCCGATAACCGAGTTCTGGATAACCTCTGTGTAGACGTTGAACGCAGGGATTGTCGTGTCACGGCCAAGCGCACCAAGTACGGCATTGGCAATGTTACCGACACCGCTCTGCAACGGTAGGAATGTAGAAGGGATGATTCCGCGCTTCATGTCGCTGACGAGGAAGTCTGCCACGTTCTGTCCAATCTTGTCAGTGATGGGGTCGGCTGCCGAAAATGAACGGGCTTCGTCTGGCCAGTTGGTCTCTACGACTCCGACGATTTTCTTCGGGTCGACCTGCACGTAGGGCAAACCGATGCGGTCGTCGGGCTTGCAGATAGGTATGGCGGCGCGCCGAATCGGGTCAAGAGGCTCGTACACGTCGTGCAGACCCTTGGCTGCCTTGCTGTGAGCCGCATTCAACTCAACAATAACGATGTCGGCCATGCGGGCAATGGTAGGAGAGATACCGCCGGCAGCCGTGAGGTAGATCTTTCCGTCTTCTGTCACGTCGCAAGCCTCGATGATGGCTACGTTGACCTTTCCCATGAAACCGTAACGAAGCTCCTGTGCCATCTGAGAGAGGTGAATATCGTTATAGGCAATTTCACCGGCATTGACACACTTGCGGAAATCGGGATTGGTGGTATAAGGCGCACGATAGCGAATGGCTTTTGCGCGAGAGAGGCAGCCGTCGCAGGAGTCGCCTGTGGAGGCACCGGTGAAGATACCTATCTGGAAAGGACGACCGGCTGCATGTTCGGCTTCCGCAATCTTTGCCAACTCCGCCGTCACAGCCTTTGCCGTACCAGCCGGCGTAAAGCCACTCAAACCAATATTATAACCATGTTTAATCAGTTGTGCAGCCTCAGCTGCAGAGAAATAATTTAATGCCATGAGTATTTGATTGTTTATATGTTTTTTAAAAGAATTTACGCTGTAATATCTCGCTCCATATTATCGCCTTTCTCGCCTCTTCTTCGCCTGTGATGGCAAATTCGGACGGCTCGGATGCTGCGGCCTCTGTCTTTTCCGGCTTCGGAGCAGAGAACTTCTCGACCGGAACGTACCTTGACTGCTCACGTTTGTACGTTGCAAACGTCTTTTCCTGCGGCCTGTTGTATACAGGCGCGTCCGGCTTCTCCTCCGGCAGCTCTTCGTCAAACAAAGGCGGGAGCTCAGACTCATCGTACTCTTCAGTCGAGCGGACGAACTTCCTGACTATCTTTACCAAGAAGACAAAAACGATGGCGAGCGGAACCAAAAAAGAAGATAAGAACTCATCCATAGACAGAACATTCATTAAATTTGGCTTCAAAGGTAATTATAATTATACAATTAGACCCCGTTTTTCTCCTTTTTTGATGGCTGCCTTTTCCCATTTTAGCCACAAATAAAGACACATGGCACGCAAACACGAAGGAGTTTGGAGCTCCATTCCATTATTTCCTTGAGAGAATAAACCGTAATTTTGGATTTTTACGTAATTTCGCCGACTAATATATCAATTTCAACCCCTATGAGTGCCCAAAAACTGCTGTTCATTGAAACATACGGCTGCCAGATGAATGTAGCTGACAGCGAGGTAATCGCTTCTATCATGAAAATGGCCGGATACGAGCAAGCCGGCAGCCTGGAAGAGGCTACTGCAGTCTTGATGAACACCTGTTCCGTCCGAGATAACGCAGAACAAAAGATTATCAACCGTCTGGAATATTTCCATTCACAGAAGAAACACAAGCCTAACCTCATCGTCGGCGTTGTAGGATGTATGGCCGAACGTGTCAAGGACGAACTCATAGAGAAACATCATGCCGACCTGGTCGTGGGACCGGACGCCTATCTCTCGCTTCCGGACTTGTTCGCATCGGTCGAGGCCGGAGAAAAAGCCATCAACGTAGAGCTCTCGACAACAGAGACCTATCGAGAGATTATACCACAACGCATCTGTGGCAACCACATCTCGGGCTTTGTCTCCATCATGCGAGGATGCAACAACTTCTGCACCTACTGCATCGTCCCCTACACCAGAGGGCGTGAACGCAGCCGTGACATTGAAAGCATCCTCAACGAAGTGAAAGACCTGCGAGACCGAGGGTACAAGGAAATCACCCTGTTGGGCCAAAATGTCAACTCATACCACTTTGTCAACCCTCAGGACGGCACGGACATCAACTTCCCAACCCTGTTGCGCACCGTGGCCCGGACGGCTCCGGGAGTACGCATCCGCTTCACGACCTCACACCCCAAAGACATGAGCGACGAGACACTGCACGTCATTGCCGAGGAACCCAACGTGTGCCGGCACATTCACCTGCCCGTACAAAGCGGAAGCAACAGAATCCTTCAAATCATGAACAGGAAATACACCCGGGAATGGTATCTCGACCGCGTGGCTGCTATACGCCGAATCATTCCCGACTGCGGACTCTCCACCGACATCTTCTGCGGATTTCATAGCGAGACAGAAGAAGACCATCAGGACTCACTCACGCTCATGGAGACTTGTGCCTACGACTCGGCATTCATGTTCAAATACAGCGAACGACCGGGAACATACGCATCCAAGCATCTCCCGGACGATATCCCCGAAGAAGTGAAAATCAGACGACTGAACGAAATCATCGCCCTGCAAAACCGTCTCTCTGCCGCATCCAACCAACGCTGCATCGGCAAGACATACGAAGTACTGATTGAAGGCGTGTCCAAGCGTAGCCGAGAACAACTCTTTGGTCGCACCGAACAAAACCGGGTAGTCGTCTTCGATAAAAAGAATCATCGCATCGGTGAGTATGTCAACATACGCATTACCGGTGCCTCCTCGGCAACCCTCTTGGGAGAAGAGGTCACAGACTGACAGGCATTCTTATTAAAATTCCTTAATATAAAGTACATACACCCGAAGTTATCCTTACTTTTGCACCAATTTTTGGTGTAGTATGGATTGTCGTGTCCATGCTTCTTCATGTTTATACGAATGGGTAAGCTAACAATCAAGACATGTCCTATCTGTGAAAGCGAACAATTAGAGCCTTCACTAACATGCGTAGACCACTTCACCACCGGTGAGATGTTCTGTATAAACGTATGCAGAAACTGCGGATTCATGCTTACACAAAATGCTCCGGACGAAGAGGAAATAGGGCACTACTACGAAACCAACGACTACGTGTCACACACCGACACCCGCAAAGGACTCATTCACCGCATCTACCACCTGGCGCGCAGGTTCATGCTCTGGCGAAAAAGCCTTCTGATAGAAAACCTGACGCATAAAAAAATAGGCCGCATACTCGACTACGGAGCCGGCACTGGCTACTTTGCAAACGCCATGAAACAGCGTGGATGGGACGTGCGTGCCATTGAGCCGAATCGTTCTGCACGGGAATTTGCCGCAGCAAACTTCAAGATAAACATTCGCTCTCCCAAGGCCATCAAAACCCTTCGCAAGGGAAGCTACGACGTCATCACACTTTGGCACGTATTGGAACACATCCATGACCTCAACAAGATTATGGAGCAGTTCAACAGCCTGCTTTCAGAAAAAGGACTGCTCATCATCGCTGTTCCCAACCACACAGGATATGACGCAGGCCACTACGGAGCACTATGGGCTGCCTATGACGTACCACGTCACTTATGGCATTTCTCGCCAAGCAACATACAACAACTCGGAGCCAAGCACGGCTTCATTCTCGCCGAACGACATACCATGCCACTTGACGCATTCTACGTCTCCATGCTGACAGAGAAACAAATGCACCACAGCCTCGCCTTCCTGCGTGGGCTCTTCGTGGGTCTCATCGCTTTCTTTAACACCATGGCGCACAAAGACAAAAGCAGTTCGCTCATCTACGTTTTCAGAAAAAAATAATACAAAAATGGGGAAAGATAAAAAAAGTATAGCAATCTTCGACATGCAATTCCTGACAGCGTCCATCAGCACAACCTTGGTACTGCTGCTATTGGGCATGGTTGTGTTCTTTGTCCTCACAGCCCACAACCTCTCCATATACGTCAAGGAAAACATCAACTTCACGATTTTGATTAGCGATGACATGAAGGAAAAAGACATCCTTTCCATGCAGAAAGACCTTGACACAAAACCATACATAAAATCAACCAAATACATTTCGAAGAAACAGGCATTGTTGGAAGAGACAGAGGCCTTGGGCACTGACCCCCAAGAGTTTCTTGGCTACAACCCATTTACGGCAAGCCTTGAAGTGAGACTCATCTCCGACTATGCCAACAATGACAGCATCGCTAAAATTGAACGTGAAATCAAAACAAACAAGTACGTACAGGATGTCCTCTACCAGCGCGACCTGATTGATGCTGTCAACGAGAACGTGCGGAATATAAGCATCGCCTTGCTGGTGCTTGCCGGTGCATTGTCATTCATCTCATTCATGCTGATAAACAACACGATAAGGCTCACTATCTATGCCAAACGTTTCCTCATACACACCATGAAACTCGTCGGTGCATCATGGAGTTTTATCCGTTGGCCGTTCATCACACGAAACTTCTGGATAGGCATCTTCTCCGCACTGATTGCCTCCGGTATTCTTTGGGGACTGGCATTCTGGCTCATAAACTACGAGGCAGAGCTTTCCACCATCATTACCACCCAAGTCATGATTCTGGTAAGCATCTCTGTCTTTACATTCGGCATCTTAATCACCTGGCTTTGTGCATATCTCTCTATCAATAAATACCTGCGCATGAAAGCATCGTCACTTTACTACATCTAACTGTCTGACAATGAAAAAAGAAAAGTTCGCATTTGACAAAACCAACTACATCATGCTGGCCATCGGCATGGCTATTATCATACTGGGGTTCCTGCTCATGTCCGGCTCAGGAACAACCTCATCAGAATTTAATCCGGACATCTTCAGTGTACGCCGAATCAAGGTTGCTCCCATAATCAGCCTTATCGGATTCGTATTCATGATTTTTGCAGTACTACATAAACCAAATAACGGAAAAGAATAACCATGGATTGGCTCGAAGCACTTTTACTGGGCATTTTGCAAGGCCTGACAGAATACCTGCCGGTAAGCAGTAGCGGACACCTTGCAATTGGCTCCGCACTTTTTGGCATTTCCGGTGAGGAAAATCTCGCCTTCACAATTGTGGTACACGTGGCAACAGTTCTCAGTACACTCGTCATCCTCTGGAAGGAGATTGTCTGGTTACTGAAAGGGTTGCTGCAATTCAAATGGAACAGCGAAACACGCTATGCATGTTGCATCCTGCTCTCAATGATTCCCGTTGGAATTGTCGGACTATTTTTTAAAGACGTCATCGAAGGAGTGTTTGGCTCGGGGCTCGTCATTGTCGGCTGTTGCCTGCTGGTCACTGCATGCCTTTTATCCTTCTCATACTACGCACATCCGCGTCAGAAAGAAAACATATCCTTTCGCGATGCCTTCATCATTGGTTTAGCACAGGCGGTTGCTGTGCTGCCAGGTATAAGCCGTTCAGGAAGCACCATTGCTACCGGTTTGATTTTAGGCAACAAGAAAGAATCGCTGGCCCAGTTTTCATTCCTCATGGTCATTCCCCCCATTTTAGGCGAGGCATTACTGGACACGCTCAAACTCTTGAAGGGTGATGGCGATGCCATCGTAAACACGATTCCGACCTTCTCACTCGTCATTGGATTCCTGGCAGCCTTCATCTTTGGTTGCATCGCGTGTAAATGGATGATTAACATCGTCAAACGAGGAAAACTGATTTATTTCGCCATCTATTGTGCCATCGTCGGCGCCGTCACCTTAACCTTCTGTCTTATCTGAACCTCACATCATGACATATAACTTTAAGGACGGAGAGGTATTGTGCTTCAACAAACCATTGGGATGGACATCGTTCAAGGTTGTCGGACATGTAAGATACCACCTCTGCCGCAGGTTACATATTAAAAAATTCAAGGTGGGCCATGCCGGGACTCTTGACCCGCTCGCCACAGGCGTGATTATTGTCTGCACAGGGAAAGCGACAAAACGCATAGAGGAATTTCAGATGCACACCAAAGAGTATGTCGCCACAATAAGATTAGGGGCAACCACTCCGTCTTTCGACTTGGAGCACGAAATTGACGCACACTATCCGACCGAACATATAACATTAGAATTGATAAATAAAGCCCTCGAACAGTTTGTCGGCAAGATACAACAAGTCCCGCCGACCTTCTCGGCCTGCAACGTAAACGGGAAACGCGCATACGAACTGGCCAGAAGTGGAAAGGACGTTGAACTCAAGGCTAAAGAAATAGAAATAAAAGAGATAGAACTCCTTGAACATAACCTGACAGGAGATTGTCCGTACATTAAAATCCGCGTTGTCTGCAGCAAGGGAACCTACATCCGCTCGCTGGCACGCGACCTGGGAGTTGCCCTTCATAGCGGAGCTCATCTCACCGCCCTTGAAAGAACAAGAGTCGGAGACTTCAGGATTACAGACTGCATAGACCCTCTGAAATTTAAAGACTGGCTTGAAAACCAGACCATCATTGAAGAACAAGAGAACTGAACGAAGAATAATAATAAGAATAACAATATATGAAACTCTCTCAATTCAAATTCAAACTGCCGGAAGAAAAGATTGCACTTTATCCTACAAACTTTCGTGACGAGTCCCGACTGATGGTTCTTCATCGCAAAACCGGAGAAATCGAACACCGGATATTCAAAGATATACTTACCTACTTCGATGAAAAAGACGTCTTTGTGTTCAATGATACGAAAGTCTTCCCCGCACGTCTCTTTGGCAACAAGGAGAAAACCGGAGCCCGCATCGAGGTTTTTCTTCTACGCGAATTGAACGAAGAAAATAGACTGTGGGACGTTCTGGTCGACCCGGCCAGAAAAATCCGCATTGGCAACAAACTCTACTTTGGAGAAGACGACTCCATGGTAGCAGAAGTCATTGACAACACCACATCCAGAGGACGCACCCTGCGCTTCCTGTACGATGGCCCACACAATGAATTCAAGGAAGCTCTTTATGCCTTGGGCGAGACTCCACTCCCCAACATGATTGTCAAGCGCCCCGTAGAAGAATTAGATAAGGAACGCTTCCAGTCTATCTTTGCCAAAAATGAAGGTGCGGTGACCGCCCCGACAGCCAACCTCCACTTCAGCCGCGAACTGATGAAGCGCATGGAAATAAAGGGCATTGACTTTGCTTTCGTTACCTTACATGCGGGATTAGGAAACTTCCGCGAAATAGATGTGGAGGACCTGACCAAACACAAGACAGACAGCGAACAGCTCATTGTGCCGGAAGAGGCTACAAGAATCGTCAACAATGCACAAGACCAAGGCAGAAGAATCTGCGCGGTCGGCACAACGGTAATGCGTGCCTTGGAAACCACCAACAGCACAAACGGACACATCTCTCCGTATGAAGGCTGGACCAACAAGTTCATCTTCCCTCCCTACGATTTCAACGTTGCCAATGCAATGGTGTCCAACTTCCACATGCCACTCTCAACACTGTTGATGATAACTGCTGCGTTCGGAGGTTATGAACAAGTCATGGAAGCATATAATATTGCACTGAAGGAAGACTATCGGTTTGGAACCTACGGTGACGCGATGCTCATAATAGACTGACGAATGTACATCTATTACATCGGTTTAGGTAGCAATCTGGGTGACACCCGTGCAAACCTGCTCCGTGCGGTGGAGTTGATGAACCAACGCCTCGGCAGGGTAACCGCCCTCTCTTCGCTCTACGAAACCGAGCCGTGGGGATTTCGCTCTGAACACATGTTTTGCAATGCAGCATGCCGGGTGGAATGCCCGTATGCTCCCCAGGAAGTTCTGGACGTGACCCAGCAGATAGAGCGTGACTTGGGCCGGACCCGGAAATCGGTGAAAGGGCAATATACAGACCGTGTAATAGACATAGACCTGCTTTACTGTCTTGACGAGGCCGGACAAGCGGTGCATATCGAGTCACCGGCACTTTGCCTGCCTCATCCGCTGATAGAGCAACGTCCGTTTGTGAAACAGCCACTCCGTGAAATCTGGGTGGAGAGAGTGCATTTTTAATACACAAAGTAAAAGAAGGTAATGAAGTTCGCAATAATAGCAGCGGGCGAAGGAAGCCGCCTTTCACAGGAGGGCGTAGAAGTTCCCAAACCCTTGATCCGCCTCAATGGTGAGGTGATGATAGACCGACTGATTCACATTTTTGAATCATGCGGGGCTACTGAAATAGTGATTATTGTCAATGAATGGAGCACACAAGTCCGTCAACATATTGAATCCCTGCGATTAAGTGTCCCATTGCGTCTGGTCGTGAAGACGACTCCCAGTTCCATGCACAGTTTACACGAACTCTCCCCCTTGCTCAGAGGCGGGAAGTTCTGCCTGACTACGGTAGATACCATCTTCCGCCAGGAGGAGTTCGCCCGCTACATTCAGCACTTTGAATCGGCAGCAGACGACGTGGACGGCTGTATGGCAGTTACCCCATACGTCGATGACGAGAAACCACTGTGGGTGGCGGCAGACGAGTCGCTGCGCATCACCGGCTTTCACGATAAGCAGCAGGAAGGCGATTACTTGGTATCGGGAGGCATTTATTGTCTCAACGACCGTGCGCTTGATGTCCTTGACCATTGCATGGCAGCGGGAATGAGCCGAATGAGGAATTTTCAGCGACAGCTTGTGGAAGAAGGCCTCAAACTGGAGGCATGGCCCATGCCCAAGATTGTGGATGTGGACCACAAGGATGACATCCGCAAGGCCGAAGCCTTTCTAAAACCATTGGGGGGGGTAAAGTAGACATGGGCTACAAGGAAGACACCAGAAAGGCCGAAGCCTTCCTGAGGCCATTGGAGGGAACAACATGGATTGGGATAAGCCGGGAAAACCGCTACTCGCCCAACTGCACGCAGAAAGACTCTGCCATCCTGCATCAGACGGCATTACAACTGCAAAATCTGGGTGCAACGGTACAACTCATGCAGGAGGAAGAGTTCTGCAGAAGTTTCCAAGAGCTTACGTCGGTGGACGGTTGTTTCACCATGGCAAGAAACGAAAGCACCCTGCAATGCTTGCAGCAGTTGGAAGAACGGGGAGTGACGGTGGTCTATTCCGCCTTCGGAATCCGTCGCTGTGTGCGCAGCACGATGAGCATGTTGCTTGAATCTAACGGGATTCCCTATCCAAAAAGCCACCTGATCGAAGCATCCGGGCACATGCCCGAAGACATCGCTTACCCCTGCTGGCTGAAGCGGGGCGATGGCTGTGCCCAACAGAAGGAAGACACCTGCTACGTGCAGAGTCTGGAGCAGGCAAACGAGGTGTTGCAAGACTTCTGGCGCCGTGGGGTCACCTCTGTCGTGACGTGTGAGCACATAAAGGGAGACCTTATCAAATTCTACGGTGTACGCGATACGGACTTCTTCTACTGGTTCTACCCATCGGACGTCTTTCACTCCAAGTTTGGACTGGAGGTTATCAACGGAGTTCCTAAAGGGCTCCCCTTCAGCGTGGGGCATTTGAAGCAGATCTCAGATGAGGCTGCCCGCGTGCTGGATGTTCCTGTCTATGGGGGCGATTGCGTGGTGCAAGATGACGGACAAATTCTAATTATCGACTTCAACGACTGGCCAAGCTTTGCGCCCTGCTGCCAGGATGCCGCTTACAAGATTGCCGAATTGATTACAAACATATCACAATAAACTGCCATGGATGAATTTCAATCTTCCCTTAAATCCACTGATACCGAAGAGACCATTGACGTCTATTTCTATCGCCCGATAGGTTATCGCTGGGCTCTGCTCTTTCGCCGCTTGGGTGTGCACCCGAATACGGTGACCATCTTTTCCATTATCCTGGGCGTATCGGCCGGTATATTATTCTATTTTAATGACATAAAACTGAATCTGGTAGGGATTCTGCTCCTGATGTGGGCCAACATGTACGACAGTGCTGACGGACAGTTGGCACGCCTTACGGGACAAAAGACGGCATTGGGGCGAATCCTTGACGGCTTTGCCGGTGATTTGTGGTTCTTCGCTATTTATGTCAGCATAGCGCTCCGCTTGACTCCGGAATGGGGAATATGGATTTGGATAACCGTTCTGTTCGACGGTTTTGTCTGTCATGCCCGACAGTGCCAGTTGGCCGATTATTATCGGAATATCCACCTCTTCTTTCTCAAGGGAAAGGAGGGAAGCGAGATGGATGACTCGGTGGGTCAACAAGAGAAATACAATAAGCTGGACTGGCGCACAGACTTCATTTCTAAGCTGTTTCAGTTCTTTTACGTACGGTATGTACGTGCCCAGGAGGGTATGACCCCAAAGTTCCAGCTCTTCAAAAGGGAAATGCTCGCCCGATACCCGTCAGCATTGCCTCTCAAGCTGCGCGAGGATTTCCGCGAGGGCAGTCTTCCTTTGATGAAGTATGCCAACTTCCTTACATTCAACTGGCGTTCTATCCTGCTTGCACTGTCTTTAATCGTAGGAGCTCCATGGATTTACATTGCTGCGGAACTGGTTCTGTTCTCTCTCGTGTTCTTCTATATGAGGGCCTGTCACGAAGCGTTGTGTGACCGCCTTCTCACCCAATTAGACCAATATGAAAGATAAATACCGCAACGGCTTTCTGTTGTTTGGTGTCATAGCCATCGTAATCATGCTGTGCACCTTCGACATGGATTATACCGACATCTGGCATAGTCTGCGACGGGCCGGTGCCTGGTTCCCGGCCGTGCTGCTGCTGTGGCTGTTTGTCTACCTCCTGAATACGGCGTCCTGGTATCTGATTATCCATGACGAAGGACATTGCAAAGGACTTGGATTCTGGCGTGTCTTTAAATTGTCTGTCAGTGGATTTGCCCTCAACTATATGACCCCCTGCGGGTTGATGGGCGGCGAACCGTATCGCATCATGGAACTGACGCCTTATATCGGGGCAAGCAAGGCTACCTCCTCGGTGATTCTCTATGTCATGATGCACATCTTCTCACACTTCTGGTTCTGGCTTTTCTCGATTCTTCTCTTTATAGTGATTTATCCAGTAAAGCTGCAAATCGGTATTCTACTTGCGTTGATAACTCTCTTTTGCCTGCTGGCCATTTACTTTTTCGTGCGAGGGTATCGCACCGGAATGGCACTGAAGGCATGTACCTTACTGACGCATATTCCCGGCATCCGCAAGTGGGCACGGCAGTTTGTGACGGAGAAGGAGAGCTCGTTGCGACAGATTGACGAACAGATTGCCATGCTTCATCGCCAGCATCGCCGGACTTTCTACAGTTCCCTGCTGCTGGAGTTCCTGGCTCGTCTGCTCTCCAGCCTGGAGATTTACTTCATTCTCAGAGCCTTCTCTGCCGGAGTCAGCATTGCAGATTCCGTACTTATTCTGGCTTTCTCGTCGCTCTTCAGCAACATGATTTTCTTCTCTCCAATGCAGTTGGGTGCCCGCGAGGGCGGGTTGGCCTTAGCCGTGGAGGGACTGAATCTATCCGGAGCATTGGGAGTCTACACGGGACTCATCACCCGTGTGCGTGAACTCTTCTGGGTTGCGGTTGGTATAATCCTGATACGTTTGGGAAACAGAAAATAAACTTCAAGGCATTATGGCTATAAAAGGTATTCTTTTTGATTTTGGCGGCACGCTCGACACAAACGGCGACCATTGGTCGGAAGTCTTGTGGCGTGGCTATCAGCACTTTGGCATTGCGGTAGAAAAGAAAGACTTCCGGGATGCCTATGTGCATGGTGAACGTACGCTGGCCACTCACCCGATTGTGACAGCCGATTTCCACTTCGTGGATGTGTTGCGTGCCAAGCTGCGTATTCAGCTGGAATGGCTCTCCGGGCATGGCTTCCTGCCCGCTCTCGCTACGGACAACGTTGAGACTCTGGCCGATGATATGGCACGCTACGTGGATAGTCTGACGCATGAAACGCTGGCCCACAGCCGCGAAGTCCTCTCGAGGCTGAAAGCCACCTATCCCTTAGTACTGGTGTCAAATTTCTATGGCAACATACAAACAGTACTGAAAGATGCCGGCTTGGACTCCTGCTTTAGGCAAGTAATCGAATCGGCGGTGGTTGGGGTCCGCAAGCCCAATCCGGCCATCTTTGCCTTGGGAGTCTGCGCACTCGACCTGCCTGCATCGGAAGTGCTGGTCGTAGGAGACTCCTATACAAAGGATATTCTCCCTGCTCGCTCCTTGGGTTGCCACACCCTGTGGATTAAGGGACTGCAATGGGAAGACACCCCGTTTGACGAGACACTAACCGATGGCGTCATCACCCGCCTGGACCATATATTTGACTATCTGAAGTAACTCCCCTCACGGCATTCCGTCATACTGATGTCAGTATAAATCCTTGCTGTCCGGCACATATTAGAGTACAGCTGTACTCCACGGAGAGAACTGCAGTCATGGTAAACCCAAATCGGTCATTAGATTTGTGATAAAGTAAAAGTTTCTGACATTCCGGAATCCCTTTCAGAAATGGTAAGGTCAAGAGCTATTTTCGACCCGATCGAAAGCATTATTCGACGAGGTCAAAAGCATTATTCAATGAGGTCGAATATATGATTCGGTTAGGGTACCTCTACAGGCATGTGTAGCGGGGGTGGAACAAGTTGCAAGCCAAGATGAAAGAATGGTAAAAATTTCAGACATTCAATGTTTCAAAGAGCTTGCGTATCCCATCGTTCGGATGCCGTTCGAATACCGTTTCAATCCTATTATAACCCATACGGCAACAGAACCTATCAGCACCCTAATGAACGTTTTGGGATAAAAAAACAGGGCAAAGAAGTACATCGTGTGAAAAAACACCATATCTTTGCGGCCAAGAAACGACGGGTGGAAAGATTTGAGTCGCTTGCAACCACCGAAAAAAATGCTAAAACACACTTCCTTTCTGCATTTTGAAGCAGGTGTCCCTACTTGCATCGAATCTCCCCCAAGTTTCTGAACGTAAACTTAACTTATTCACTAACCCAAACGATTGTTTTGTAATGGGATACTTATTTACTTCCGAATCTGTGTCTGAAGGACATCCAGACAAAGTTGCCGATCAGATTTCTGATGCGGTATTGGATAAAATCATTGCCTATGACCCACAGGCAAAGGTTGCATGTGAAACACTGGTAACAACAGGTCAAGTTGTATTAGCTGGCGAAATAAAGACGAAAGCTTATGTAGACCTGCAGCTCATTGCACGCGAAGTCATTGAGAAAATTGGCTACACGAAAGGCGAATATATGTTTGAAAGCAACTCATGTGGTGTACTGAGTGCTATCCACGAGCAAAGCGCAGACATCAATCGAGGCGTGGAACGTGAAGACCCCATCAATCAGGGAGCGGGCGACCAGGGCATGATGTTCGGCTATGCAACAAATGAAACAGAAAACTACATGCCGCTGTCTCTTTTCCTGGCACACCGGATTCTTGAAGTTCTGGCCGACATCCGCCGCGAACAGAAAGAAATGACCTATCTTCGTCCTGACTCCAAATCACAGGTCACGATTGAATACAACGATGACAACAAGCCTGTAAGAATAGATACTATTGTCGTATCTACGCAGCATGATGACTTTATCAAACCGGCCGATGGCAGCAAAGAAGCACAAGAAAAAGCAGACAGCGAAATGCTCAACATCATCAGCCGTGACGTACAAGAGATTCTTATTCCGCGCGTAATCCGTTCTATACACAGCGAGAAAGTAATCGGCCTTTTTAATGAAAACATCAAATACCACGTCAATCCTACCGGAAAATTTGTAATTGGCGGACCTCACGGAGATACCGGTCTGACCGGCCGCAAAATTATCGTCGATACCTATGGTGGTAAAGGCGCGCATGGCGGCGGTGCATTCTCGGGCAAAGACCCATCTAAAGTTGACCGAAGCGCAGCATACGCAGCCCGCCATATTGCCAAGAACCTTGTGGCAGCAGGTGTTGCAGATGAAATGCTTATCCAAATCAGCTATGCAATCGGTGTTGCCGAACCGGTAAGCATCTACGTTAATACCTATGGAACAAGTCACGTCAATCTGTCTGATGGAGAAATCGCTGACAAAATCAAGACGCTATTCGACCTCCGTCCTAAAGCGATTGAGGAACGTCTGAAATTGAGAAATCCCATCTACCTCGAAACAGCGGCTTACGGACACATGGGTAGAGAACCGCAAACAGTAACCAAGAAATATACCTCCCGTTACGAAGGCACAAAAGAAATTGTCGTTGAGCTCTTTACCTGGGAGAAATTAGATTATGTAGACAAAGTTAAAGAAGCCTTTGGCCTCTGACAACGACATGAACAGTTTAAGGTCTGTAGTGGTTTATTGTGCATCAAGTACACAATTAGACCCTGTTTTCACTGAAGCGGCACATGAATTAGGAGTCTTGATTGCCCGGCACCATTTACGTCTTGTAAATGGTGCTGGCAATATGGGACTTATGGCAGAAACAGCTGATACCGTATTGGCAAACGGAGGAGAAGTGATTGGTGTCATACCACAGTTTATGGTTGAACAACATTGGGAACACCAAGGATTGACCGAACTGCGCATCGTAAAAGATATGCACGAGCGCAAACAGACGATGGCATCACTCAGCGATGCGGCCATAGCCTTGCCCGGTGGAGTCGGAACTTTTGAGGAATTGCTTGAGCTTATCACCTGGAAACAACTGGGGCTCTACCTGCATCCTATTGTCATTCTCAATACTGACGGATACTATGACCCACTGCTTGAGATGTTTCAAAAGGCTATTGACAAACATTTCATGCGATTACGCCATGCTGACATCTGGAGAGTGGCACAAACACCAGAAGAAGCCATCAGACTCCTGTTTGAAACTCCGCAATGGGATTCTTCCGTACGTAAATTTGCAAAGATAGAATGATTCTCACACTATGGAACCTGCCGTTGCAGATTCTGCGACCGTACGCAATGAATAGAGACAGCTATATTGCATTGATTATCATTACATGCCTTCTCTTTTCAAGCTACATTTACGCCCGAACAAATAAAATCCTTATCCAACTGTTCAAGGATTTCATCCTGCATCGCGAACACACCAGCGTTTTACGTAATACCACCACTAACGAGTTAAGGTTTCTCGTTTTGCTCATCGGACAGACATGCGTCCTTGTGGCAATATGCTGCTATGCACTTTCTATCTATAACAACCCTGCACTGCTGGACTCAAATAGTTCGCTCGCCCTTATAGGAATATATACCTTATGCAATATCTCATACATTGTATTCAAATGGTTCATCTACCACTATATCGGCTATACCTTCTTCGACAAGGAGAAAAGCAGTATCTGGAGTGAGAGTTATTTCACCCTTATCTACTATTCCGGCTTCATTCTTTTTCCCATTTGTCTGGTCATCGTATATCTGCAAATCAACGCTACATCCGCCCTCATTCTTTGCCTAATCCCGCTCGTTGTTGTCAAATTACTGATATTATACAAGGCAATTAAGCTTTTTTGTGTACGATATCTTTACATATTATTATTTATTTTGTACTTTTGCACCCTCGAAATCATGCCCTTACTTATATTTTGTAAGGGAATTTCAATTTTAAACAAAGTATTGATTTAAAAATTACATAAAATTGGAAATCAAAAAGATTCTGGTTTCGCAGCCAAAACCGACTACAGAAAAATCTCCTTACTTTGACATCGCAAACAAATACAACGTTGAAATCGTTTTCCGACCGTTCATCAAGGTAGAGAGACTGACATCTAAAGAATTTCGTCAGCAACACATTTCTGTATTGGATCACACAGCCGTAGTCTTTACCTCACGCCATGCCATTGACCACTTCTTCAACCTATGTGCAGACCTTCGGCTCACCATTCCTGAGACTATGAAATATTTCTGTACCTCAGAAAGCATTGCGTTGTATATCCAGAAATATGTCCAATATCGTAAGCGCAAAGTCTTCTTTGGAGCAACAGGCAAGATTGAAGACCTTGTTCCCTGTATGGTAAAGCATAAGGTAGAGAACTATCTCATTCCGATGAGTGACGTGCACAATGACGATACCAAGAACCTTTTAGACAAGCACAAACTACGCCATACCGAATGCGTCATGTACCGTACCGTCAGCAATGACTTTACACCGGAGGAAGCATTTGACTATGACATGCTCATTTTCTTCAGTCCGGCCGGAATCGCTTCTTTAAAAAAGAATTTCCCAGACTTTGAACAGAAAAAGATTGCCATTGGTACATTTGGCTCCATCACAGCTCAGGCAGCCATCAATGCCGGTCTGCATCTTGACATTCAAGCCCCGAATCCTGAGGCTCCATCAATGACTGCAGCTCTGGAGCAATTCCTAAAGGCACAAAAGAAGTAATTCCTATCATTGAACAAATTCCCAAAAACAGAGCATCTTTGTCGCAAAAAGGTGATTGAATCTCTTTTTGCCGGTAAAACATGTTCCTTCAGTTTGTTCCCCATCAGGGTTGTCTATAAAGAAGCAGGCGACCTTGAAAGTGAAGCGCAGGTTCTTGTCAGTGTCTCAAAAAGACACTTCAAAAGAGCTGTTAAAAGAAACCATGTCAAAAGACAAATCAGGGAAGCATACAGACTCCAGAAATCACCTTTGATCAATACACTGAAGTCTCAAAATAAGTGTCTCGCCATAGCATTTATCTACCTTTCCAACTCTATTTTTGATTCGACTATTATACATCAGCGTGTACACACTGCGATACAGCGCCTCAACGAGAATCTTATACTTTCTCCCAAAGAATGAAACTGTTGTCACAACTCCTGCTGATTCCCATTTTCTTCTATCAGAGATTCATTTCTCCCATGTTAGGAAAGAATTGCAGATTCACCCCGACATGTTCTCAATATGCCGTTGAGGCTATCCGCAAGTACGGTCCTTTTAAAGGTTTATTTCTCGCCATCAAACGAATATTGAGATGTCATCCCTGGGGAGGAAGTGGTTATGATCCTGTTCCATGATTCCCTTTGTTGACATACACACCCATCACATTCCGGAGGGCAACCCGCAACACATTGTCAGTATCGTCTCGGTTGACCCGGATGCAACACCTTTAAACCCGGAACTCCGTTATAGCATCGGAATTCACCCCTACAACATTGAAAATAAGGATTTTCAGGTTGTCATCTCCGAGTCCGAGAAAAAGCAAGTCCTGGCCATCGGTGAATGTGGAATAGACCACCGCGTACCTACTCCTATCGATTTGCAGAAAGGCCTGTTCAAAGCCCATGCCCGGCTTGCAGAGAAAGTGGGCAAACCGCTAATCATTCATCAAGTCCGCTCTCAGGACGAAATTCTTTCCGCTCATTCAGATATTAGACCTGAAGTGCCTTGGATTATCCACGGATTCAGAGGCAAAAAAGAACAGGCCATGCAGTTCTTGAAAAAGGGATTCTACCTTTCCTTTGGCGAACACTATAACCCAGCATCCCTGCTTGCCTGCCCACCCTCACATCTCTTTCTTGAAACAGATGACACCGGGACTGACATACGGCACATCTATGAAAATGCCAGCCAAACGCTGTCAATTCCCTGCGAACAGTTAAAAAAAATCATTCGGGAAAACTATCACAACGTCTTTTTAAGGACAATTTGTTGACACTTAACGTAAAAGAAACTAACTTTGCGTGTCATTTTATCAGTATATCATAAATAATTCACTTATATTACATTACTCATTCGATGAATTTTGTTGAAGAATTAAGATGGCGCGGTATGCTTCATACCATGATGCCAGGTACGGAAGAACTACTCCAAAAAGAAACCGTTACAGCTTATCTGGGTATTGACCCTACAGCCGACTCACTGCACATCGGACACCTCTGTGGCATTATGATGCTTCGCCATTTCCAACGCTGCGGACATAAGCCGCTGGCACTTGTTGGAGGTGCCACAGGTATGATTGGAGATCCCTCCGGCAAGTCACAAGAAAGAAACCTCCTCGACGAGCAGACACTGCGTCACAACCAAGAATGTATCAAGAAACAGTTAGCAAAATTCCTTGATTTTGAAAGTGATATTCCCAATCGTGCCGAACTGGTAAACAACTACGACTGGATGAAGGATTTCACTTTCCTCGATTTCGCCCGCGAAGTCGGCAAGCACATTACCGTCAACTATATGATGGCCAAGGAGTCTGTGCAGAAACGCCTCAACGGTGAGGCCCGCGACGGATTGTCATTTACCGAGTTCACCTACCAGCTCCTTCAAGGATATGATTTCCTCCACCTCTACGAAACCAAAAACTGCAAACTGCAGATGGGCGGTAGCGACCAATGGGGAAACATCACAACCGGCTCTGAACTTGTGCGCCGCACCAATGGCGGTGAGGTGTTTGCACTCACCTGCCCACTCATTACCAAAGCCGACGGCGGAAAGTTCGGTAAGACTGAAAGCGGTAACGTTTGGCTTGACGCACGCTATACGTCACCATATAAGTTCTATCAATTCTGGCTCAACGTCAGCGATACGGATGCCGCCAAGTACATCAAGATTTTCACCTCTCTGGAGAAGGAGGAAATAGACTCTCTGATTGCCGAACACGAACAGGCTCCACACCTGCGCATCCTCCAGAAGCGCCTGGCCAAAGAAGTCACCATTATGGTACATAGCGTGGCCGACTATGAGGCGTCTATCGAGGCTTCAAACATCCTCTTCGGCGGTGGAACGGCCGAGGCCTTAAAGAACCTTGACGAACAGACGCTTCTCTCTGTGTTCGAAGGTGTTCCACATTTTACGATAAGCCGAGACGTGCTTCAAGGCAAAGGAATCAAGGCCGTAGACCTCTGTACAGAACAGGCTGCCATCTTCCCCTCTAAAGGCGAGATGCGCAAGCTGACTCAAGGTGGCGGTGTTTCTATCAACAAAGAGAAACTGGCTTCATTCGACCGCCTCATTACCCCGGTAGACCTGCTTGACGACAAGTACCTGCTTGTTCAGCGTGGCAAGAAGAACTACTACCTTATCACCTTTGCCTGAATGAGATTCTTAGGAAACATACTTTGGCTCGTGTGTGGAGGAGCCTGCTCTGCGGCAGGCTACTTCACCGGTGCCATTGCCTTGTGTCTGACTATTATCGGTATTCCATTCGGCATACAGGTAGCCAAACTCGGTCTGCTCTGCCTTTGGCCATTTGGTGCGACAATCAACGTGGGAGACTATCCTCCGGGATGTATCCGCATACCCATGAACCTCATCTGGTTCATCTTCGGCGGCTTTCTATGTGTTTTGTCTCACCTCCTCTTCTGTATTCTGCTTTGCCTGACCATCATCGGAATCCCATTTGGGAAACAGCACTTCAAGATGGCCGAACTGGCATTAGCTCCATTTGGAAGAGATATCCACATAAACTTCTAACCCCATGAAGCTACGTAGTCATATATTCCTCTTCGTGAGTTGCGCACTTGTGCTTCTCTCTACGAGCACCTGTTCACACCGACCCACATCCTACACCGCCATTCTAGCCAATGCCGACAGACTCACCGCCACGGCACCCGACAGCGCCATCAGTCTGCTGCGTAACCTCGAAAAGAGTGTTTCCAATGCCAGCGAGGAGGACCAAATGTACTACAAATTGCTCAAACTCAAAGCCGGCGACAAAGCCTATATCAAGCTTACGAGCGACAGCGTGGTGACCGAAGTCATCAACTACTTCAAGAGCAAGCAGGATCACGCACACCTACCCGAGGCTTACTTCTATGCCGGTCAGGTTATCTACGAATTGGGCAATACAGAGAAAGCACTCGACTGCTTCAGAAATGCCCTCAAAGAGATTGGCCAACAGGGTAAATTTCTGGCGCTCAAGAGCAAGGTACTCAATCAAATGGGTGCTCTCTACAGCGAGGAAAGCCTTTTCAATGATGCCTATGCAGCCTATAAGGAAGCCATTGAATGTAACACAATGTTAGGCAACAGAAAAGAGCAGTCAAACAACTTGAACGCCATTGCCGCCACCTTCCTCTATAAAGCCGAAATGGACAGTGCGTTACATTACTACCGTCTGGCTTTAGACATTGCACAGAACGACGGAGACGAAGACCTCATCAACCGCATCAGTGTACAAATGGCACGCATCTACATGCGCAACCAACAGCTTGACTCCATTCCCAACTATATCTCCAAGGCCGTACGCTGCAAAGACAGTCAAGACCGCGATGCAGCCTATCTCCTCGCAGCGGAATACTATCACAAAAGGGGCCAGACAGACTCAACGGCCTATTACTACACCCTGCTCAAGGAATCGGACAACATACATGCCCATCGCATGGCCTCTTATGGTCTGTCTATGATTGAACTCTCCAAGGAAAACCCTAAAGAGGCCTTTTCCGTACTCTACCAATACTTTCACAACAACAACCTGAAGGAGCAATATGAGGATGATGTAGACTATAGGCAGATTGAGTCACACTTTAAATACATGATGTACGAAAAGGAAAACATGCTCTTGAAGTCACTGCACAAGCAGCATACGATTATCATCATTTCCGTCGTACTCATTACCTTACTTGTCCTTGTCTTTATCTGGAGCATCCGCGGCTGGCGCAGACGACGCCTAAACTCTTCCATTCAGTTACTCGAGAACCTGAAACATCGCGACTATGTGCGCAGCGACGAATATATCTCCCGGCAACGGAAAGAAATCCAATCTCTGGAGAAGCAACTCCGGCAAGACGAAGGACAGAGCGACAGCCTCCGCCAGGAACTGCAACGTCTGTACGAAAACTATAAACTGAACATGCAACGTGCCGAATTGGCAAAGGCAGAAAAGGAAATAGCCAAGAAAAACCTGCAAAACTCTGAGGCCTACCAGCAGATGATGCGTTGCATCGACCACGACAAACAGCCGACCAAGGAACAATGGAAAGCCTTGGAAGAGGCCGTCAACCAGGAGTTTTTCGGATTTACAAGCACGCTCAAATCCATCTACCCCATTAACACCCGACAGCTACACATTTGTCTGCTGCAGAAAGCAGAATTTTCACGCTACGACATTCCGAAACTAATGGGTATGAGCATGGATGAAACCATGCAACTGCGTAAACAAATTACGGCCAGATTCATTGGCAAGAACGGAACGCTCGCCGACCTGGCACATCTCATAGACGGCATCTGACATTAACGTCTCATCCCCCCCGATAAAGATAATTTTTCAAAACACCGTTCAAACAACGTTACAATGTTATTGCAATACTATTGCAATGACGTTGCAACGCCATTATAAGGCTGTTGCAACACTTTTCGAACGCAACAAAAACAGCACAGAGTCCCGAACTTAGGTCTATCGACCGATTTTGTGCTAAAGTCAGGAAAAGACGCAACGTGCAATACTTCACGTCAAGTACTGGAGTACTTCATATGGAGTACTGCTGTCATCCCTAAGAGAGTACTCGAGTACCCGCCGCGGGGTACTTCACCTTGTCTCTGATTAACCCAAATCGGTCAATAGGATTTTGGGGGGTAAGCAAAAATTAAAGGGCTGACTCCGGCAAACGGAATCAACCCTCCAAGTGTGTTTATCTCGTCGCTATTGCGGACGGTAATACTCTCGACTTACGTCAATATGTAATCAACTCGGGAAGGAGTTTGTCCTGATACCAGCGGTCGTCGATTCTCTTCAGTTCTTGACCGAGTTTCTGGCAAAGCTCCTTGACCACTTCAGGCTTTTCATCCAACGGAATGTTACGCTGCTGATACGGGTCTTCTACGTCGTCGAAGAACAATGACTCACGCAGTTTTCCGGTCTTTTTGTCCAGGTAGAAAGCAATGGTATATCTATCTGTCTTCAAGCCGCGTGCATTGGGATAGAAATCATAGAACAGTCCGTCCTCTCCCTTGCGCCCATCAGAATTCTGGAAATACAAGGCCGATTCAGGGCGTTCCACGGTAGTTGTCTCGGGATTGAAAAAGATATCTGACAGGTCACGACCGTGAAGATGTCCCGGTATCATGTGCTTCAAGCCTACAAGACCCAAGAGTGTGGGGTAGATGTCGGGTGTGGAGAGCATGAGGTTGTCTACACGCGGCTTCAGGTGGTCGGGATAGCGAATCATGAACGGCACATTGACCGACTCGGCATAAGGTGAGTTTTTCGGGTCTTTGACACCCTGACTGCACATGGTTTCGCCGTGGTCGGAGGTGAATATCACAATCGTGTTCTTATCCAGTCCGAGTTCTTTCAGTGCGTCGAGTATACGTCCAAATTCGCGGTCCACACCGGTCACGTTGGCAAAGTAATAAGGCGCACTCTTTGTCTTGTCCATGCTGAAGTCTACATTGGGGCGTACCAACAGGCTATCCAAAGGAGTGTCCTTATATAGGTTATAGTCTTCTTCCATGCAGTCCTTGGTAGACTGATAGGGGCTGTGAGGAGGATTCATGGAAATCATCATGAAGAATGGCTTGGAACTGTCGCGCAACTTGCCACCTTCGTTTCTCATGTATTCGATGGCCTTGTCAGCCTCGTGCTTGGGTGAATATTCGTGCGGGTCATGTCGATTACCCTCGCTGTCCCAGTAATGGGGATTCTTGTGAACATCAAATGTGCCATAGGAGTACCAGAAATCAAAATGATGACGCTGGTGTGGCTCGGTATAAGCATCCCAAGCTGGTACTCTGGACTCGACGTACTGCCCCGGGTGTTGCGGGTCGTTCGGCGTAGGACAGAAGAGATGCAGCTTTCCTATGTATGCGCAGTCATAGCCTGCCTCGTAAAGGACATCGCTCACGCAGGTTGCCGAATCAGGAAGCGAACAAGTGGGACGGAACGACTGACAGTTATTTGGGACACCGCTCTTGTTGGAATACATGCCTGTAAAAAGACTGCCGCGGTGCGGACTGCTGACCGGATTGTTGCTGAAGCACGAAGACAGAACCACCGACTGGCGTGCAAATTCATTCAGTCGCGGCGTGTGGGTTGGGTCTCCCTGAAAATTGACATACGGACGGAATTCATCCTGAGACCAATACTCCATGGCCGCATTGCGCAACTGGTCGGGAAACACATAAATGATGTTTGGCAACTGTGGAGCAGACTGCTGGGCATTGCAGGCTGTCAAGGCAATAAGCCCCATACCTCCCAATACAAAGTTTTTCATGATATCCAGATTTTAAAGTAAAACATTATTTCTTCTTTTTAACGACAGACTCAATGGGATGTCGCAGGCCTCGTGCATCCTTGAAGAACGCCTTCGCCGAACCAAAATGGAGATACATATCCAAGCGGATGGGCAGGTGATTCTTGTCATCGGAGATGTAAAAGGTAATGACCTCCTTCTCCTTTCCCTTGGGATATTCGACAAACGAGAACACGAGACAGCGGTATGTCTTTTTATCGCTGGCCTCGATTTCCTTGATGCCCCGATAAATCAGCGTCTGCTCCTCAACCTTCTTTCCCGTACACATGGGGAAGAGGATTTTATCGCCCACTTTATAATCGGTCGGGTCATAAGAACGAGCATGAGAGAGGATACTGAGCATATCAAAGATGCACAAGTCGCTCTCGTACTGCGTCTCAACGGCAGGCTTGTCCCTGTAGGTGCGCTTCTGCTTCACGTGCGACTTGCCGTTAGCATAACTGTACCAAGCCTCATCAACGGTATAACGCTTGCCTTCCTCGGCACCCTTCCTATAATATATGGGCTCCAAATTCTCTGTCACGACACTGGTTATGGTATCGCGCATCTTGAAGTAGAAATCGGTCTGCTTGCTGCTTATACAATGCAGATTGAAGCGGTAGGCCTTCTTCTGCCTATAGGTTGTGTCCTGCGTGTTCAGCGTGGCATATCCAACTTTCTTCCAAATGAATTTCCAGTTGAAGTACAAGTCATAAACAATGCTCTCTCCACTCTTGAATGCATCGTTTCGCGCCTGACACTGTGCGAATGCCGCACTTGGAGACAGGCAGCAAAGAAGCAGACAGGCCACAAGGAACCGACTAACGACGAAGCGAGCGGTTTGACGAGCTGTTGTTGTTCCTGTTATTGTTTCTGGAATTGTTTCGTTCTCTTTTCTTTCTTTCATCATCTGGTTTCTGTTTCTTTAGTTCTGATGGTTTCTGGGCATGTGCTGCGCGCTCATGGATGTTCCACGTTTGGGTAATGTCAAAATTGGCCTTCAGATTTATGAGTTGCCAATAGTAATATACCTCTTCCGCCTGCAGGTGTTCGGCATACTTTCCTGTGTCCCACATACCATTGTTGTTTCTATCTATTATCAGGCGCGCCCCATACTTTCCCGGATTAAGAAAGTAGAAGTCGGCCCTATCGTTTTCTACCGTAACCGTACGGAGTACCTTGTCCTGCTCGTCGAGCAACTCCACAAAGGCTGTCGTGTCAACTCCCGAGATGTCAAAGAATATTTGTCCGTACTCTTCCAATTTCTTGACCTTGAAGTTCCGCTTCTGCCTGTTGGTGCACTTACCATAGATGTTGACACACGCCAGCGAATCCATCTCAAATGTGTACTCACCACCTGTGATCCAGTCCTCCCTCGGTATGATATTGTAAGTCATGATTGACATCGAGTCACGTTCGAAGTCATAGGGAACGTCACTCCACAAGGTATCTATCTTTTGCCTGATATGAATCATTGACGTGTCCACCGACTCCACCGGTTCCGTGAACTTAATCGAGATGAAGTCATACACGTCCATGGACTGTGGCGCATATATTTCCACGGAAAGATAGTCTTCCTTAGGCTTTACCTCCTCACCTTTTTTCCTTTTCTTGGCCGCAGCCTTTTCGGCTTTCTCCCTTTCTTCGGCCTCTCGCTCCATCAGTTTCTTATAAGGAGTCTTGGAGACGATGCGTACAGTGTCATTAAAGGGCAAACGTCGGTTCAGACTGTCCATCTTGTCATAGGTAAGTACCATCCGCAAGGTATCCTGCTGAAAGAGCAAAGAGTCACGTATCCAGTAGTGAAGCGTGTCAATCCGACCGGTTGGCTGCTCGACGATGAACGCGTCCCTTGCCTCAAAGTTCAATCCTTCCATCATGGGTAAGGAATCCATAGGAGCGGTAAAGTACAGGGTGAACTTATTGGGCTTCAGACGCTCCATCTTTGAGAGACGCTGGTTCCACACGTCTTCCTTGAAACAACGAAGGACGATGTCGTCAGGAAGGTAGTGGGTATAGTCGCGCACGGTAATGGTATCTATGGTCAACGTGTCAATCCACGTCGTGTCCCTTCTGATGCGACGCTCAAAATGCGGTGTGATGATAGAATCGCCAAAAGCTATTACTTCCCCTGGTTGGGAGAAATAATAATTCTGGTCGGCATCCTGCAACGCAAAGATACGGTAACTGCCTGGTGCAATTCCCTTAATGGAGAATCGTCCACGGCTGTCGGTCTTTCCTACTCGGTCAAAGGGCAAAGTGGTAAAGACAGAGTCATCCATATTGGCATAAAGGCCTACAACAGCTCCCTTGACAGGCTCAAGGTCTTTCGCGTTGAGCAAAAAGCCCGATACGGCCATAGTATCAAGAATAGAACCGGTCGAGAATGAATACTGGAAGTTCTCCAGCGGATTTCCTTCGTTGTTATCCTGAATAGCATCACCGAAATCAAAGGTGTAGGTTGTATTTGCCTTCAGGGTGTCTTGCAACTTGATGATGACCTTCTTGCCACTTGCCGTTATCTCGGGCATGTTGACCTGAGGAGGTGAAATGACTACCTTCTCACTTGCCTTCTCAAGCTTCAGAAATTCGTTGAACACCAATGAAATCTTGGAACGGTTGGCATTTAATGCCCCTTGTACCGGTGTACTGGACAGGAAGACAGGAGGTTCCTCGTCATAAGGGCCGCCCTCTATTCTGCCCACACTGGCACACGAATAGAGTATCAACCCTATTATCAAAGCAAAAGCCAGATATCTCACTTTGCAATGCCTGTCAAGCCACTTGTCCCAAGATGATTTCATGGCCATTCGACTACATTCTTTCAGGCAACTCTATGCCAAGCAGTCCCATGCCCAGTTTGATAACCTTGGCCACATTGGCAGAAAGTGCCAGACGGAACATCTTGACATCCGGATTTTCTTCGCGCAGAATGCTGAAATCGTGATAGAACTGATTATACTCCTTCGTCAAATCATAGCAGTAATTGGCAATTACACTCGGGAGATAATCATCACCGGCCTGCTTGACTGTTACGGCAAAGTCAGCCAAAAGTTGTATTAGGTTCTTCTCTTTCTCGCTCAACGCAACATGGTTGGGGATAACTGCCGGTATCTCCAGTCCTGCCTCTGCCGCCTTGCGAAGAATAGAACGTATGCGGGCATAAGTATACTGAATGAACGGACCTGTATTGCCGTTGAAGTCTATGGACTCCTTCGGGTTGAAGGTCATGTTCTTACGAGCATCAACCTTGAGAATGAAATACTTCAATGCGCCAAGACCCACGATACGTGAGATTTCTCTTACTTCCTGCTCGTCCATCTCTTCCAGTTTGCCTGTCTCAACAGACATCTGATAAGCCGACTCAACCATCTTGTCCATCAAGTCATCGGCATCAACGACCGTACCCTCCCTACTCTTCATCTTTCCTTCCGGGAGTTCAACCATTCCGTATGAGAAATGAACCAAGTCCTTACCCCATTCGAAACCAAGTTTGTCGAGCAGGATGGAGAGCACCTGAAAATGGTAGTTCTGCTCATTTCCCACCACATAAATCATCTTGTTAATAGGATAGTCCTGGAAACGAAGCTTTGCCGTACCAATGTCCTGAGTCATATAGACAGAAGTTCCGTCGCTACGCAACAGCAGCTTCTGGTCCAGTCCCTCGGGAGTTAGGTCAGCCCATACCGAGCCATCTTCTTTCTTATAGAACAGACCTTTCTCCAGCCCTTCCAACACCTTGTCCTTGCCTTCAAGATAGGTTTCAGACTCGTAGTATATTTTATCAAAACCTACGCCCATTCGTTTGTAAGTTTTGTCAAATCCATCGTAAACCCAGTTATTAAGCATCTTCCAGAGAGCGCGTGTCTCCGGGTCGTTCGCTTCCCACTTGACGAGCATCTCACGTGCTTCCTTCATCAGACTGTTTTTCTCCTCAGCCAACGCCTTAGCCTCTTCATCTGTCTTATGACCCAACTTGTAGCACTCTATCGTCTCATTGAGCTCTTCCTTATAGTGCTTGTCAAATGCCACATAGGCATCACCTACGATGTGGTCGCCCTTGCGATTATGGGTCACGGGAGTCTCTCCACCACCCCACTTCATCCAGCCTATCATGGACTTACAGATATGAATACCTCTATCGTTCACAATATTTGTCTTTACGACCTTATTGCCGTTTGCCTCTACAATCTGAGCCAAAGACCAACCTAAAAGGTTATTACGCATATGCCCCAGGTGTAAAGGCTTGTTCGTGTTTGGCGAAGAGTATTCTATCATTACAAGCGGAGAAGACTCTGTAACAGGCTTAAAACCGTACTTCTCATCGGCGTGGATTATATTCAGCAAGTCTATCCACGCTTCTGACGCAATGCTGAGATTCAAGAAACCCTTGATGACATTATAACTTGCAACCAACTTTGTGTGTTCCTTGAGATATGCACCTATCTCGGCAGCCGTATCCTCAGGCTTCTTACGTGAAATGCGCAGGAAGGGGAAAACAACTAAAGTGAGATGACCTTCAAATTCCTTTTTTGTCTTTTGTAATTGAACTTGATTTTCAGCTACATCAGATCCATAAAGAGTCTTCAGTGCATCAATAATCGACGCAACCAGATTTTGTTCTATATTCATGTTTTTGTGTAATTTACATTTGGTCGCGCAAAGATAGTGAATCAATGCTTTTTAGACAAAGTCAAATGAGTTAATATATGGTAAGGTTGTCTGAAAGTTACCTCCTTGCTGCCATATACATTCCACTTACGATGAATATTACTCCCGCAAAAGCCATCCAGGTGAAAGGTTCGTTCAGAAAAAGGAACGAGCCAAGCAAAGTAAAGAAAGGATTCAAATAGATGTAGTTTGTGGCCTTTACCGTACCTAATTTTCTCAGTGAATGGTTCCAAAGAGCATAACAAATCAAAGAGGCTAAGACCGAAAGGAATAACAAATTACCGATGACAAGAGGATTTCTGAACAAACTCAAAGGACACTGCCACGGAACAAAAAAATAGACAGGAAGAATCGTAACAAGTCCATAGAAAAACACCTTTCGCGTAATGAAATTGATGTCGTATCTCTTAAACAAATCCTTAAGAAAATATCCGTAAAAGGCCCACACCACAGAAGCAACGAGTGCGAGAATGTCTCCCTTGGGGGATAACTTCAATATAAACGAACCATTATATACCACCAACCCCACTCCCACAAGAGATATTAACGAACCCACAAGGAGGTTTCGCGTGAGATGTTCATTCCTATCCAAAAGAATCAGCAACAAAGCTGTCACCAGCGGAGTTGTACAAACAATGAATGAAACATTCGTTGCCAACGTATAAGACAATGAATAATTCTCGGAAAGGAAATAAAGTGAACCACCCGTCACACCACCAAGTAACATCTTAAACTCGTCTGCCCCGGAACGGCAAAAAAGTGGACGTGGTGCAATGAACCACATTCCTACGTATGCAATAGCAAAACGTAATGTGAATATCTCTGTCGGTGTCAAACCATTGTTTATAAGTGTTTTTGTAGAGATGAACGTAATACCCCAAACTGCCGAAACACAGATGGCAACTATATGATACAGATAGTTTTTCTCTTTCATTTCTCGTTAATATTTCTTTTTCGAGCTCACAAATATATTTACAATTGTTCATAAACCTCTATCTTTAGGTACATTTAGTAACCTAAATCTATGAGTTTCTGAAAATAAAGGCTTAAATTTGCACCGCTAAAATTCGGAACTATAAACATAGTTATAAACCGAATATTCATACTTTTCAACAATAAAAATAAAAACATACAATACATAAAGTCTTATGGAATACAATTTTAGAGACATAGAGAAAAAATGGCAAAAAAGATGGGTTGACAACAAAACATACAGAGTGAAAGAAGACCCTTCAAAGAAGAAATATTATGTGTTGAACATGTTTCCCTACCCCAGTGGAGCTGGATTGCATGTAGGACACCCACTCGGTTATATTGCCAGTGACATCTATGCCCGCTACAAGCGTCTTCAAGGCTTTAATGTATTGAACCCGATGGGTTATGACGCGTATGGACTTCCAGCTGAACAATATGCCATTCAGACAGGACAACATCCGGCAATCACTACAGAACAGAACATAAACCGCTATCGCCAACAACTTGACAAGATAGGTTTCTGCTTTGACTGGGAAAGAGAAGTAAGAACTTGTGAGCCTATTTATTACAAATGGACACAATGGGCATTCCAACTGATGTTCAACTCATTCTACTGCTATGACTGTCAGAAGGCACAACCCATTGAGAAACTCGTAGAACACATAGAAAAACAAGGTACATCAGACCTCAATGTAGCACAAAGCGAGCAACTTAACATCACTGCTGATGAATGGAAAGCCATGAACGAAGTAGAACAGCAGAAAGTACTTATGAACTACCGCATTGCCTACCTTGGAGAAACAATGGTAAACTGGTGTGCAGGTTTGGGTACTGTACTTGCCAATGACGAAGTGGTGGATGGTGTTTCTGTACGTGGCGGTTTTCCCGTTACACAGAAGAAGATGCGCCAATGGTGTCTGAGGGTAAATGCTTATGCACAAAGACTTCTTGACGGACTGGATACAGTAGAATGGACCGAGTCATTGAAAGAAACGCAACGCAACTGGATTGGTCGTTCAGAAGGTACTGAAGTAGAATTCTCAGTCAAAGACAGTGATATCAAATTCACTATTTTCACTACTCGTGCCGACACAATGTTTGGTGTCACATTCATGGTTTTGGCTCCTGAAAGCGAATATGTGTCTCAAGTAACGACTTCTGAACAAAAACAAGCCGTTGAAGATTATATAACCTATGTCAAGAAAAGAACTGAACGCGACAGAATTTCTGACAGAAAAGTTACCGGTGTATTCACTGGAAGTTATGCGATCAATCCGTTCACTGGAGAGTCAATTCCTATTTGGGTAAGCGAATATGTACTTGCTGGATATGGTACAGGTGCTATCATGGCTGTACCGGCTCACGATAGTCGTGACTACGCATTTGCCAAACACTTCAACCTTCCTATTGTTCCACTGATTGAAGGTGCTGACGTAAGCGAAGAAAGTTATGATGCAAAAGAAGGAATTGTAACAAACAGTCCGCGAGAGGGAGTTACTCCTTACATCAATTTCAGTTTGAACGGATTGACTATCAAAGAAGCAATTGCTGCCACCAAAAAATATGTCAAGGAACATAACCTGGGACGTGTAAAGGTGAATTATCGAATCAGAGATGCCATCTTTTCACGCCAGCGTTATTGGGGAGAACCATTCCCGGTATATTACAAAAATAACATGCCATACATGATTCCTTCTAACAAACTTCCGTTGGAATTACCCGAAATATCCGCATACAAGCCAACAGAAGACGGACAACCACCGTTAGGTCGTGCAGAAATGTGGGCATGGGATGAAGTCAATCAGGTTGTTGTCAATAAATCACTCATTGACAACAAAACCATATTCCCCATCGAACTGAACACTATGCCTGGATTTGCAGGTAGTTCGGCCTACTATCTGCGATACATGGACAATAAGAACGAAGAAGCACTCGTAGCAAAAGACATTGACGAATACTGGCAAAATGTTGACCTTTACGTAGGTGGTACAGAACACGCTACAGGACACCTGATTTACTCCAGATTCTGGAACAAATTCCTCCATGATTATGGATACAGCTGCAAGGAAGAACCCTTCCAAAAGTTGGTTAACCAGGGAATGATTCAAGGCCGTTCTAATTTTGTATATAGAATCAATGATGAAGACCATTCTAAAGCACCTGTTTTTGTAAGTCTTGGACTGAAAGATAAATATGATGTTACCCCTATTCACGTGGACGTAAATATTGTAAATAATGACGTGCTTGATGTTGAAGCATTCAAGGCATGGCGTCCTGAATATAATAATGCAGAATTTATCTTAGAAGATGGAAAATATATCTGCGGTTGGGCAGTCGAGAAGATGTCAAAATCCATGTTTAATGTAGTGAACCCGGATATGATTGTAGAAAAATATGGAGCAGACACACTTCGTCTCTATGAAATGTTCCTTGGTCCAGTAGAGCAAAGTAAACCTTGGGATACAAACGGTATTGACGGCTGCCACAGATTCTTGAAGAAATTATGGGCACTTTTCTATAATCGAGATGGACAGTTCCTTCCTAACGATGATACTCCTACCCCGGAACAACTGAAGAGCATTAACAAACTTATTAAAAAAGTTACTCAGGACATCGAACTCTTCTCTTATAACACCAGTATCTCTGCATTTATGATTGCCGTGAGCGAATTACAAAAATGTACAAGCAAAGATATCTTAAGAAAACTTGTTGTATTACTCGCTCCATTCGCGCCTCATATTGCTGAAGAACTTTGGGAATCCCTTGGTCAACAAGATAGTGTTTGCAATGCACAGTGGCCGGTTTGTGAAGAAAAATATCTCATTGAAAGCACCATTAACTATACTATTTCATTTAATGGCAAAGCAAGATTTAACATGGAGTTTTCTGTGGATGAAAATCAAGATGTCATACGCGAGAAAGTATTAGCCGATGAACGATCCACCAAATGGATTGAAGGAAAAAAAATACTGAAGGTTATCATTGTTCCTAAGAAAATAGTGAATATCGTTGTAAAATAATTCAGGCAATGCTCTTCGCAAATAAGGTAATTTTAGATGAAATAAAAGATTATTTCATCATAACTATCGGTTTGATAAGCTATGCAATTGCATGGCCATTATTCTTAATGCCTTACCAAATTTCCATTGGAGGAACTACCGGTATTGCATCCATCATCTACTATGCAACAGGATTTCCCATTCAAAACACATACTTAATTATAAATGTTTTCCTACTGCTTTTCGCTTTTAAACTTATAGGATTCAAGTTCAGTATAAAAACCACCTATGCCGTATTTATGCTCACATTTTTATTGTGGCTTTTTCAAGAACTTTTTAAGAATGAAGATGGAAAATTCTCCCAACTGATGGGTCCAGGACAAGAACTATTGGCCTGTATATTAGGTGGAACCATGTGTGGATTTGGTTTAGGTATTACCTTTACGCACAATGGAAGCACAGGAGGAACTGATATAATTGCTGCCATAGTCAACAAATATTATGATGTTACGCTTGGTAGAATAATAATGTTAAGCGATATTGTAATTATATCTTCCTGTTATTTTATTTTCAACGACTGGAAACGAGTTATTTTTGGTATGGTCACTCTCTTCTTTATAAGCATTGTGATTGACTATGTAGTAAACTCAAGTCGACAGTCTGTTCAATTCATCATATTTTCAAAAAAATATGATATGATAGCCGATAGAATCACAGTTGAAACACATCGCGGAGTTACAGTACTCGATGGAGAAGGTTGGTACAGCCATGGAGACGTGAAAGTACTTATTGTCTTGGCTTACAAACGTCAATCACAACATATATTCAAAATCGTAAAATCAATTGACCCTAATGCATTCATTTCCCAAAGTTCGGTAATTGGTGTATATGGTGAAGGATTTGATAAAATCAAGGCTAAAGTATGAAGAAACTTGTTTTTGCTACCAATAACAAGCACAAAATAGAAGAAGTATCTGCCATGCTTTCCGGAAAATTTGAATTGCTGAGCATGAAGGATATACATTGTGACATTGATATTGCTGAAACAGCAGATACTTTTGAAGGAAATGCCTTGATTAAGGCAAAATATATTTATGAAAATTTTAATTGTGACTGTTTTGCTGATGATTCAGGACTGGAAGTTGAAGCATTGGATGGAAAACCAGGAATATATTCTGCACGATATGCCGGAAATCATGATTCTGACGCAAACATGAACAAACTTCTTGCAGAATTAAAAGAAAAGACAAACAGAAATGCACAATTCAGAACAGTCATTGCACTTATTTTAGATGGAGAAACTCATATATTTGAAGGAATAATCAAAGGAACCATAGCCCAGAAAAAACTCGGATCAGGAGGTTTTGGTTACGACCCTATTTTTATTCCTGAAGGATATCAACAGTCATTTGCTCAATTAGGTATTGATGTTAAAAATAACATCAGTCATAGAGCAAGAGCTATGGAAAAACTATTCAAATTTCTACATTCCAAATTTTCCTAATGAAAGGTATCTATAAATACATCATTTATCTATTCATTACTTTATTTATTTCTACTGCTGAATCACTAACCTGTTCAGCTGACAACACATCCACGTACAATAATTGGAAAATTCATCAATCCTATCACTTTCCAACTCGTACAGAAAAATCCGGTAATAAAATATATGTACTTGCTAATGGAGGTCTTTTTTCATACGATAAAAGTGATGATAACATTACCATTTACTCAAAAAAATCACCGCTAAATGATGCTATTATAAGCTTCATTTCTTATTCACCAGCTCACAAACTTCTTATCGTAGTTTATGATAACAGCAATATTGATTTGCTAGCTGACGAATATAAAGTATACAACATACCAGACTTTAAAAATAAAGTAAATACATCTGATAAACATATTAATCAGTGCTTTATTTTCAATAACAAAGCGTTTCTCACTACAGGAAACGGAATATTATCGTTGGATCTACAAAACAGAATAATAGATAATTTCTATGCTTTAGGGAAAAATATTTTAGCCTGCTGTGTAGAAAATAACTGTCTGTATGCGTGTAGCGAAAAGGAAATTATTTTCTGTCCGCTCAAAGAAAACATGCTTGACCCTAATAATTGGAAAACGGACAATGAAAAGACTGTTAAAAACTTCTTGTCTCATTATGGAGATAAACCAATGAAAGAAAACATAAGTGAATATTATCTTCCTAATAGTCCAGTAAGAAACTATGCGTTTAACTTAAGTATAAAAAATAATCATTTACTCGTAGCCGGAGGTGCATACATTGAAGACAGATTTCTGCGTGAAGGAACAATCATGTTGTTCAAAGATGAAAAGTGGATAAATTTTCAAGAAGAAGGAATAAGCCAAATCACAGGAACCTGGTATAAAGACATAATCTGTGTAGTAGAAAACCCTAACGATAATAATATTCATTTTGCTGCCTCCTGTGGAGAAGGATTATATGAATTTAGGGAAGGAAAATTTATAAAGCAGTATTCTCTGCATAATTCTCCATTACAATCAGCATTACCCAATGATTCAGATGCACGAAATTATGTGCGTGTAGGAAGTCTCATCTATGATAAAGAAGGTAATTTATGGATGACCAACTGTGAAACAAACGCACCTATTCACGTATTGCAAAAAGATGGAAAATGGAAAAGTTTTTATTATAAGTCACTTAAACAAGCCTCAAATCTCGGTCGGTTGCTTATTGATAAACGAGGATGGATTTGGGGAACTTCATTACTCGAATCATCCTATGGTTTATTCTGTTTAAATTATAATCAAACCATCCAAGACGAATTTGATGACAAATTTGTCTATCACACCAAATTCAACGAACCATCGGGACAAACGCTTGACAGTAGAGCTCTCTTTTGTCTGACAGAAGATAAAGAAGGATACATTTGGATGGGTACTAGTAAAGGTATACTACTTATAGAAAATCCTGAAAATGTTTTTCTAAACAACTTTTCTATCAGGCAATTTAAAATTTTCCAAAATGAAAAATTTTTAGAAAATGAATCTGTCACCTGTATTTGTATAGATGAAGAAAACCAAAAATGGATAGGAACAGACAATAATGGACTTTTTTTACTTTCTTCAGACAACAAACAAGTAATCTCACATTTCACTATAGAAAACTCACTTCTGTTGAGCAACAGCATACAATCACTTGCATATAACGAAAACACCGGCGAATTATGGATAGGCACCAACAAAGGAATTGTATCTTACATGACAGGAATTGTTAGCGGATCAAAAGAAATAAATGATGAAAACATACTTATATATCCTAATCCTGTTAAACCCTCTTATGAAGGAAATTTAACCATTAGCCAACTTGAAGGCCAGTCACGGGTAAAAATTATAAACGTAGCAGGTAAAGTGATGTGCGAAGGTTCCTCATTGAGTGGAACCTTCACCTGGAATCTCCGAGATTATAACAATAAAAAAGTACCCTCAGGAATTTATATTATATTCATTACAGACGAGAACGGAAAACGAAAAGCAAGCGGAAAAGTTACTGTGATTCGTTGATAATCATTTTCACTTTTCCTACTCATTTTTACTTGCTTAACTCAAGCATTCTTAATATAGGCTTAATAGCACGTTTAGCTATTTCAGAATCTACATGTACCTCCGGAGTCTCGTTTAACAAACAATTATAAAGTTTTTCAAGAGTGTTCATACGCATAAAGTTACACTCATTGCAAGCACAAGTACTGTCGCTTGGAGGAGCAGCTATGAAAGTCTTATTAGGACATTTCTTTTGCATCTCATGCAAAATACCGCTTTCGGTTGCCACAATAAAGGTATTACAGTTGCTATTTATGGCAAATTTCAATAAAGCAGCAGTAGAGCCTACATAATCTGCCAATTTCAGCAGTGCACCCTTACACTCAGGATGAGCGAGAATTAAAGCATTCGGATATTGTTTTTTTAGTTCTATTATTTTTTCTACAGAGAATCTTTCATGTACATGACATGCTCCTTCCCAAAGCAACATGTTTTTACCCGTTACACTATTTATGTAAGCACCCAGATTTCTGTCAGGTCCAAAAATAATTTTTTCATCCTGCGGAAAACTTTCTACTATCTTTCTGGCATTAGTCGAGGTAACCACAACATCTGTTACAGCCTTAACGGCTGCCGATGTATTCACGTAAGAAATCACCGTGTGTCCAGGATGTTCCTTAATAAACTTACTGAAACTATCAGCTGGACAACTGTCGGCTAAAGAACAGCCTGCCTCAATGTCTGGAATCAATACTTTCTTGTCAGGACAGAGAATTTTAGCAGTCTCACCCATAAAGTTCACACCGCACATTACAATAACATCTGCTGTAGTCTCTGCCGCCCATTGGGCTAACGCCAGACTATCACCTATAAAGTCAGATATCTCCTGTATTTCCGGTCTTTGATAGTAATGACCCAAGATAATAGCATTTTTCTCATATTTGAGTTTCTTTATTTCTTCAACGATATTATTCATAATTATTTTATTTCTTTATTTTAAGAAAAAAGTGTATGTTGATTATTATAGCTTGTTCATTATGTTTGAAAAAAAATATTGTTATTTACTTGTTTTTGTATTAGTAAAACTCAAATGTTTTTTTTGAACAATGTATGAACAATAATATTCTCTAATATAGTATTTATTATAAAAACTTTATCTTTTATTTCTATTGGTTTTGAACAGGCTGTTTATAATCTGCAAAGTTAAAAACTATTCGGAATTTTTTTTTCATTATGAATGCTGAAAACTTGTTTATATTAAGCTATTAAATAAACCATAACTCTTTTTATAATTTGTAGATAATTTATATACGGGTTTTTGCTGGAGATTTGCAAATTTATTTTTCCTATTTATTTTTTCTCACTTTGAACAGTTTTTCAAATCTTATTGACAGGGTTGTTTATATTTATATATTATCTTTGCAATAGGTGAAGAAAAAAATACTGTAATGGATTTCAGAAAACTAAGTATAAAGGAATTGAATAGAATAAGTGTGGAAGAGTTTAAGCAATCGGAGAAACTTCCGCTTACAGTTATTCTTGACAATATTAGAAGTTTACATAATATAGGTTCTGTATTTCGTACGGCTGATGCGTTTCGTCTTGAACGTATTATTCTCTGTGGAATTACAGCTTGTCCTCCTCATGCTGAAATGCATAAGACCGCTCTTGGTGCAGAATTTACAATGGAATGGGAATATTACGCTGATACATGTGAGGCTGTGAAAAAGTTACAAGCTGAAAATTATAAGGTATTGGCTATTGAGCAGTGTGAGCATAGTGTCATGCTTAATGAAATATATATAGATACGCATGAAAAATATGCTGTCATACTGGGAAATGAGGTTAAAGGCGTACGTCAGGAGGTAATTGATATGTGTGATGGATGTATAGAAATTCCTCAATTCGGCACTAAGCATTCGTTAAATGTATCGGTAGCCGGTGGAATAGTATTATGGGAGATAAGTAAGTCATATTTGTCCATTTTCAACAAGTAGAATAATACGCTCTATCATCTTGTCATCTCCTTCAGCATCATATTCTTTTTTCAGACTTGCTCCGAACATGGCAGCAAATGTTTGATAAAAACCTGCTTTAAATGGTCCCATAAATGCTTTTACCAGTTGAAAACTGGTCTGATTACATTGTCTGTCTACAAGTTTAATAAGCAATTTACCTTGTGAAAAGGTGAGTTTCTTTAGTCTTGGTGTATATTGTTCCTTTAGTCCTTTTTCAACAGCTTTGATGTGTTTTTGTTTTTCCTTTTCAGTGGGAAGGGTCTGTAAGTATTCATAAGTTTCTATGACAATGTCTTTTATTTCCTTCGAGATAGGATAGACTCGCTTTACATCTCTCACTAATCTTGCGTATTTTACGTATTCTCTCTTATTTTTGAATTTCAGAGGTTTGAAAATGTATACGGTTGGAAGTTTTATATATGGAATAGTATCTCCTTGATAAACTGTCATAGCAGTCAGGTAGACAAGCTTTCCTTCTTCATTCTTGTACCGAGCGGAAGTAATATTTTCTTGGCCGTAAGTCAATGCGCGGATGACAATAGCCAATATTGAGAGAATAAACTTCTTTTCCATGTGAACAAAGATATAATATTATGTTTGATTATGTCTAAAATTAAATTCTCTATTTAAAGTTTTTAATTTATATTTGCCTCGATAAATTTGTGTTATTTACAGATGACAGTTATATATCCGTCTCCTATATTTGGACCTATCCATTCACGTCGTTTGGGAGTATCTTTAGGAATAAATCTGATGCCCGGCGATGGAAAATTATGTTCTTTCGATTGTATATATTGCGAATGTGGGTTTAATGCTGATTTTCGACCTACTTCCACACGTCCTTCTCGTCAAGAAGTATACACTGCCCTTGAGGCTAAGTTGATTGAAATGAAGCACGAAGGAATCGGACCGGATGTGCTTACTTTTGCCGGAAATGGAGAGCCTACGTTACATCCTCATTTTCCCGAAATAATATATGATACACTTTATCTGCGAGATAAGTATTTTCCATTGGCAAAAGTAAGTGTATTAAGCAATTCTACGAATATTTTTAGTGATTCTGTTTTTCAAGCGCTCAAGCAGGTTGATAATAATATTCTAAAACTCGATACTGTAAATATAGACTACATACATCGTTTAAATAGACCAACAGGTCATTATGATTTGGAAAAATTAGTTGATCGCATGATAGCGTTTGGTGGTCAATGTATGATACAGACTATTTTTCTTAAGGGAATATCAGGTGGATTTGATATGAATAACACAACCGATGAATATGTATTGCCTTGGTTGGAGTCTCTTAAACGTATTAATCCTCGGCAGGTAATGATATATACTATTGATCGTGAAACTCCTGATAAGTCCTTGCTAAAATCTACGCCAGAAGAACTGGATGCTATAGCAGAAAAGGTTAAACATGCAGGACTTTCTGTTAGTGTATCATATTGAGAAAAATAATAAAAGAAAAAAATATTTGCACAATTCCACGCAAGGATGTATCTTTGCGGTCGTAAATTCTAATTAAGAATTGATACAATAAGTTTGGACTATGGTGTAATGGTAGCACAACAGGTTTTGGTTCTGTTTGTCCAAGTTCGAATCTTGGTAGTCCAACTTAGAAAATCCTTATAAACAAGAATGTTTATAGGGATTTTTTTTATAACTCATTATCTCCGAATGGTGATTGGCGCGAAGCCATGCGACTGCCATCTTCTGCTGGGTGGCGAAATCCTGCATCTGTGCTACCTGTAGCTTGGTGGAGGAACTTGCAGGTACTTCTCCAGGTGGATGAGGTTTGAACTGGAGTTGATGGTGAAGTATTCGTTGCTTCTGCTGCCACACTTTCCTGAGATGCCCTTGATGACATCGATTGGCGTAATACGTGCCATGGTTGTTTTTCCTCAAAGCCATAGCAGAGGTAGAGTCTGCCGACCATTTGTATGCCGTTGAGGACGGTGTTAGGTTTGACAATCGGATTCGACGGGCGACCATTTCCGAGCCTTGCCGGGCCCTCAAAGGCTCCTCAAAGGCTCCTCAATGAGTCCTCATCGCTCCTCATCGCGGAGGCTGATGAAATCCCATCTGAATCACACCTGCAAAGATACTGCTCTTTCCGAGCGTATGGGCAGGTTGTCCCGAGGGTAGTAGTGACTTTGTCCTGTAAGTTGTGAGGGACGAGTGTCAAACGTCAAATGTCAACTCGATAGAACCCCACTTTTTCAACTCGTCCTCCTAACTGCCCACCCCTCTAAGCCTTTACTCCTTGACTGTCCCTACTTTATCAATCATTTTTTCCTTTAAGTGAGCAGTTATAAAAGTAAGTTTTCTCATCAGAATATTTCCATTATATTTCTACTGATGAGTAAATAAAATTTTACTATATTTGCTTGAGGTCTGCTATATTTTCCTTTATTCCACTCTAAGTGAGTAGGCAAGAAGGCTATTCATTTATTATTTTTTGGATAGTCAATAGAAAAGTGTAGTCCCCTACTCTCTTTTCGTTCGAGCGCATGCCTCGTGATGAGGTATCCTACATTAATCATGTTACGCAATTCGCAGATTTCTTTGTTTGGCTTGACTCGTTTGAACAGGTCTTCGGTTTCTTCATATAACAGGTCGAGTCGTTCCCAGGCGCGTCTCAGTCGCAAGTCACTTCTGACAATGCCCACATAAGTACTCATTATTTCATTGACTTCTTTCATATCTTGAGAGATGAGTACCTTTTCTTCGTTACTCATCATGCCTTCATCGTTCCATTCGGGAATTTTCTCATTGAATGTATAGTCATTGACAACGCCCAAACTGTGTTTAGCGGCTGCTTCAGCATAGACTACGGCTTCAATAAGCGAGTTGCTGGCCAATCGGTTTCCTCCATGAAGTCCGGTACAAGAGCACTCTCCTACTGCATAGAGTCGTTTGATGCTTGATTCTGCGTCTAAATTCACTTTGATGCCACCACACATGTAGTGAGCACATGGTACAACGGGAATGTATTCTTTGGTGATGTCTATTCCTATGCTCATACATTTAGCATAGATGTTTGGGAAGTGATGACGTGTCTCTTCCGGGTTCTTATGGGTTACATCGAGATAGACATGGTCAATGGCATGAATCTTCATTTCATTGTCGATGGCTCTGGCTACTATATCTCGTGGAGCGAGACTTAGTCGATCATCATATTTTTGCATGAACTCGTTTCCGTCAGGCAGTCTTAGTATGCCACCATATCCTCTCATGGCTTCAGTAATGAGATAGGCAGGATGCGTTTCGTTTGGATTGTAGAGGGCTGTAGGATGGAATTGTACAAATTCCATGTCCTTCACTTTTCCTTTAGCTCTATAAACCATGGCAATGCCGTCTCCCGTAGCAATATTTGGATTTGTTGTCGTTTTATACACAGCTCCAGTGCCACCGGTAGCAATAAGGGTTACTTTAGAAAGGAAAGTATCAATCTTTTGTGTTTGTGGATTCAGTATATAGGCTCCGTAACATTCTATATCCGGAGTTCTTCGTGTAATGCGTATACCAAGGTGATGCTGAGTTATGATTTCTACAGCGAAATGATGCTCATAGATTGTAATATTTGGGTTCTTTCTAACTGCTTCCATCAGTCCTCGCTGAATTTCTGCACCGGTATCGTCAGCATGATGAAGAATTCGAAATTCGGAGTGTCCTCCTTCGCGATGAAGGTCAAAATCTCCGTTTTCATTCTTGTCAAAATTTACGCCCCAATTTACAAGTTCCTGAATCTGTGAGGGAGCTTCACGTACAACTTTCTCCACTGCCGCTCTGTCACTGATATAGTCTCCAGCAATCATTGTGTCGTTGATATGCTTGTTAAAATCATCGACCAGCAGATTGGTTACACTGGCTACTCCGCCTTGTGCAAATTTAGTGTTGGCTTCGTCAAGTGTCGTTTTGCAGACCAGGGCAACTTTTCCTTTATGTGCCACTTTCAGGGCGTAGCTCATGCCGGCAATGCCGGAACCGATGACAAGGAAATCATATCTTTGTATCATGGTAGTTTATATGTTTAAGCGTGAATATAATATCATATATATGATGCAAAGTTATGCAATAACCACTTTCAGTGTATTTGTATTCGGATAAAATGTCTAAATTAGCAGCAAAATTTTTAATGAATATATGATAAAGAAAAGGTTCTGGCTGACTGTTTTATTCTTTTTGGTGATAAATGTCTGTAATTCTCAAACGAGTTCACAGTCTCTTGTTGAGCGTATGGATGACCTCATACAGTATCAACTTCCAACTGGAACAAATGTGGGAATTTTGGCTTATGATTTGACCAGTGAGAAGGTAGTATATGAATATCAGTCGGACTTGCTATGTCGACCAGCGTCAACTATGAAGCTGCTGACAGCTATTTCTACTCTTTTTCTGACACCTTATGATGCCCCATTCAAAACAGAAGTATGGGGTGTAGGTGAAATTAAGAAGGATGTCTTATATGGTGATTTGTATGTTGTCGGTGGTTATGATCCCGAGTTCAATGAAGAATCAATGGAAGGTCTTGTAGAGCGCATAGAAGCAACAGGAATTCGCGAAATACAGGGTCGGCTCGTTGGTGATGTATCCATGAAGGATTCTTTGTTTTGGGGAAGCGGATGGGCTTGGGATGATAACCCTGATTATTATCAGCCTTATCTTTCACCGCTGATGTACTGTAAAGGTACGGTTACCGTTAAGGCAATTCCCGATGAACAGGGTCAGCCTGCCCAAATCACCACTATTCCTCAATCCGGTTATTTCACCATTGATAACCAAACTTTTTCTAAGGCTCCTACCGCAGGAAGATTCCGTGTACAGAGAAACTGGTTACAGGACTATCAGGGTCTCAGTGGAGACGGAACGGCAAATTACATCATTGTTTCGGGAAATGTGCAGCATCAGACGGAAGGAACAATCAACGTATATAAGAGTGATGACTATTTTCTCTGTGCCTTGCAAGAAAAACTGGCTGAACGAGGTATCCTAATTTGTGAGTCATCTGCTTCATTCTGTTATGATGTCTTGCCCTCCGATTCATCTTCCTTGCATTTGTTGGCAACGTGGGAGACCCCTCTCCAGGTTGTGCTCAATAATCAACTCAAGGAAAGCGATAATCTGAATGCTGAGGCTCTTCTATGTCGTTTGGGCGCATTTGTAAGTGGGCATCGACATATCTCTGTCAATGAGGGTTTAGACGCTATTAGAGGAATTATAAAGGAGTTAGGATTGAATCCTGCATCCTATAAATTGGCTGATGGAAGCGGATTGAGCGGTTATAATTATCTTTCCCCGGAGTTAGAAGTTGCTTTTCTGCGTTATGCCTATAAAGACAAGGAACGTCTGTCCCATCTTATGGAGGCCTTGCCTATCGGTGGTATTGACGGGACATTGAAGAACCGCATGAAAAAAGGAACGCCATCCTTCAAGCGTGTCTATGCCAAGACAGGCTCTTTTACCGGAATCTATTGTCTGGCAGGTTATGTGACAAACAACGAAGGACACGATATCTGTTTTTCTATCATGAATCAGAATGCCTTGACGGGGGGTCCTACCCGAGTTTTTCAAGATAAGATTTGTGATATATTGGTCACTGCCGGAAATTGAAAAAGGCAGTTCTAAAGACTGCCTTTCCGTGTTTATTGTCAATAAAAGGATATTTTATTTTTCTATAATCGTGCCTGAATTACCGTCAATGGCTGTGGCCAGAGTAATGACAACCTTTGATACTCCTGCATCAAGGGCAGAGAATGCATTCTCTAACTTTGGAATCATTCCTCCTTGAACTACTCCATCTTCGACAAATTGCCTGAACTCCTGTCGGTTGATGTGTGGAATATAACTTTCCTCATCTTCAGCGTCACGCAAGACACCTTTCTTCTCAAAACTATAGATAAGGGTTGTTTCAAAGAATGGTGAGAGGGCAACAGCTGTTTCCTGAGCAATCGTATCAGCATTGGTATTGAGCATGTGTCCCTGTCCGTCATGGGTTAGTGGAGCCATAACAGGCACCACACCGTCAGAGATGAGTTTGGCAAGAATTTCCCCATTTGCTTTCTTCACATCGCCTACAAATCCGTAATCCACACCGTCTTTAACGGGTCGCTTGTCACTGAGTAGCACGTTTAGATCGGCTCCAGTGAGTCCCAAAGCATTTATTCCCTTGGCTTGTAGAGATGCTACAATGTTCTTATTGACTAATCCTCCATAAACCATGGTAACAACTCTCAACATCTCTGCATCGGTAATGCGTCTTCCATTCACCATTTTACTTTCTATGCCAAGTTGAGCTGCTATTTTAGTGGCAGAACGTCCTCCTCCGTGTATAAGAACTTTCTTCCCTTTGATGGCGGTAAAATTTTGCAATAGCTGTTGGAGCGAACATTCATCCTCAACTATTTTCCCTCCGACTTTGACAACGGTCAATTTTTCCATGAATACTGGTCTATGCTTTTGTTATTATTCCAAATAGGTATAGCCATAAAGTCCGGCGCGGTAATTAGAGATAAACTCTTTACCTTCCGAGTCAGTGATTTTTCCTTCTTTGATAGCCTTGCTGACCCATATTTCAAGCCTTCTGACAAGTTTCTTAGGGTCATATTGTACATATTCCAGCACATCGGCCACAGTTTCTCCGTCAATAACCTGATCTATGTGATATCCGTTTCCATCTACCGAAATGTGTACCGCATTGGTGTCTCCAAACAGATTGTGCATATTACCAAGTATTTCCTGATAAGCACCAACAAGGAAGACTCCGATATAGTAGTGTTCTCCTGGTTTGATGGGATGAAGTGGCAAATAGTTAGTTTGCTGGTTATAGTTCACGTAGGCGGATATTTTCCCATCGCTGTCACAGGTTATATCCTGTAAGGTAGCACTTCGGGTTGGTTTCTCGTCCAAACGGGAAATAGGCATGATGGGGAAAAGTTGGTCAATACCCCAACTGTCAGGTAGAGATTGGAAGAGAGAGAAATTACAGAAATACTTGTCGCTCATCTGTTTGTCCAGTTTGCGGAGTTCATCAGGAACGTGTTTCTGGGTGTGGCAGAGTTCTGATACTTCACGAGAGATGCTCCAGTAGAGGCTTTCAATTTGTGCGCGAGTCTTCAAGTCGATAATTCCGTGACGGAAGAGGTCGAGTGCTTCTTCACGGATGTCCTCGGCATCATGCCAGTCTTCAAGCATGGAGCGGCTGGAGAGGTGATCCCATATTTCTGTAAGGTCGTGTACAATTTGGTGGTCATTCTCGGATGGCTGAAAATCCTCTGGCATCTGTGAGGGAGTGACACTTTCCAGAACGTCCATAATCAGGACAGAGTGGTGAGCCGATAGCGAACGCCCTCCTTCGGTGATGATATTTGGATGAGGGATGTTGTTTTTATTGGATGCATCGACTAAGGTGTATACACAGTCGTTTACATATTCTTGAATGGAATAGTTCACAGAACTCTCGCTATTGCTGCTTCGTGTTCCATCGTAGTCTACACCTAAACCGCCACCGCAATCTACAAATTCTATATTGAAACCCATGGAGTGCAGTTGCACATAGAACTGGGCAGCTTCGCGTAGTGCAGTGCTGATACGTCGTATTTTGGTAATCTGACTGCCTATGTGGAAGTGTATGAGTTTGAGACAATCACGCATGCCCATTTCATCAAGCAACTGTAGGGCTATCAGAAGTTCGGAAGAGTTAAGCCCAAACTTAGAGGCATCTCCCCCACTCTCCTGCCATTTTCCGGTACCCGATGAAGCCAATTTGATACGTACACCAAGATTGGGTCGCACACCAAGTTTCTCGGCTGTCTTTGCGATAACTTTCAGTTCCGGAAGTTTCTCGATGACCAGAAAGACTCGCTTTCCCATCTTCTGTGCCAAGAGAGCCAATTCAATGAAGTTCTGGTCTTTGTGCCCGTTGCATATGATGAGGCTGTCAGAATCCATATTAGTGGCTAGTACGGCGTGCAGCTCAGGTTTGGATCCTGCTTCCAGTCCAAGGTTGTACTTCTTGCCGTGGCTGATGATTTCGTCGACAACAGGTTTCATCTGATTCACCTTGATGGGGAAGATAATGAAGTGTTCGCTTTGGAAATCATATTCTTTGGCTGCTTTGTTGAAACAGGTGGAAGTCTTCTCGATTCGGTTGTCCAAGATGTCCGGAAAACGCAGGAGGACAGGTGCAGTAACATGTCTTGAAGCCAGGTCATCCACAACCTCCTTCAAATCAATTTGTGTACCGTTCTTGTTCGGAGTTACATATACGTGGCCTTTTTCATTGATGCCAAAATAGTTTACTCCCCAACCCTTGATGTTATAGAGTTCTTCCGAGTCTTCAATACGCCATTTCTTCATTGCCGGTGTTTGCTTGTAAAATGTGAGAGATTTTTTAATGAAAAATATATTGGTTAAATAAGGCCTAAAAGCCTTTTGAGCTGCTTTACGCTCTCGTTAATTTCATTTCGTGTGTCGAGGTTATTTGCATTAAAGCGGAAGCTTGCCTTTTCGTAGAAAGGCAGTCTTTGAGCAAGTGCTTTTTCGATGAATTCATGTAGTTCTTCATCCGTTTTACCTCGCAGAATAGGGCGTTTACTTGTAGCTATCCGCAGACGCTGAAAAAGGACTTCGGTATCTACGTCAAGAAAGACGGTTTTACCCTGACGATTCATGTAGTCTATGTTGTCAAAGAAGCAGGGTGTACCTCCTCCTGTAGAGACGATGACGTCTTCAAAGTCTCCTACTTCGTGTAACATCTTGCGTTCCAATTCCCGAAAGCGGCTTTCCCCTTGTTCGGCAAAAATTTCACGGATGGTCTTGTGGAATCGCCCTTCAATGTACCAGTCCAAGTCGACAAACGGCACATTCATAGATAAGGCCATTGCTTTGCCCAATGTGGTCTTTCCGGCACCCATGTAACCGATGAGGAAAACTCTGTTCATTCTTCTCAAGAATAGTAATCAATTCATAATTACGCGCAAAGATAGTGCAAACCAAGTGCAGAATAAAATAAGGTTGCCTGTTTTTTATGCCGAGTGTAGCCTATCTTATGCAAAGGTAAACAAATATGGGGGTGTTTCATGTTTCGGAACAGTTTTTTTCATATTTTTGCCTCTCTACAAAACCAATTTATGGCCAAGAAACAAAAATATTACGTGGTATGGGTGGGTCAGAACACCGGTGTCTTTGATAATTGGACAGATTGTCTCTTGCAGACAAAGGGCTATAAAGAGGCTGTATACAAGTCGTTTGATTCGCTGGAAGAGGCCCGCAAGGCTTATCAAGAGGGTCCGGCTGAATATATTGTTCGTACGGGCAAGAAGAATGTTCCGAAGGCTCCTTCCGCGAGAGAAAGGTTCATTGAGAATGCTTTGGCTGTAGACGCTGGGTGTAGTGGAAATCCTGGTCGCATGGAGTATCGTGGAGTGTATGTGGCAAACGGTCAGCAGCTTTTTCATTTTGGCCCCATATATGGGACGAATAATATAGGAGAATTTCTGGCCATTGTTCATGGACTCGGACTTTTGAAAAAGCAGGGGCTACATGATTTGCCAATTTATAGTGACAGTGTAAATGCCATGAATTGGGTGAAGCAGAAAAAATGCAAAACGAAACTTGTCCATACGGTAGAATCGCAGAAGGTATATGAGTTGATAGAGCGTGCTGAGCGTTGGCTTCGCGAGAATACCTATCAAAATCCTATTTTAAAATGGAAGACAGAGGAGTGGGGAGAGATTCCTGCTGACTTTGGCAGAAAATAAGAGAGGACATCCTCTATCCCAATGATGAGGGTAGAAAATTTTTACCAGACTTTCACAAAGTCTGGTAAATTGACTCTAACCCTATTCCTTATCAGATTGATTTTTTGAAGCAGCGACGACGCTTGTGTTGTTTTCGCTCAAAATATTCCCATTGTGCTTGAACCTTATTGTTGGATTCAAGTTCCACATTTGTTTCCACGTACTTGAATCCTAAATTCATATATACAGGAATGAGGTCAGTGAAGAGCAATGCGTTGACTCCCTTATTTTGGTATTCCGGCTTTACGGCAACAAGCATGAGATCAAGGGTGTCTGGATATTTTTTCAGGAAAAGGATTTTGGCCAGGTGATACCATCCGAATGGGAAGAGACTACCCTTAGCTTTCTGCAAAGCGCGTGTGAATGATGGCATGGATATTCCTACGCAGATGAGTTTGTCTTCAGCATCGGTAATAAGTGTAATCATGCGAAGGTCTATGAGTGGAATATACATCTTGACATATTGGTCTATCTGACGCGGACTGAGTTCTGAGTATCCAAAGAGCGGAGAGAAGGATTCGTTGATGAGACGGAAGATGTCCTGTCCGTATTGTTCGGCAAGTTGTTTCCTTGAGGTAAACTTCTTCACTTTAAGGTTATATTTCTTGCGCACAATTTCTGCAATGCGCTGATATCGTTCCGGAATGCCATTTTCGGGCACTACCAACTTGAATTCTACCCAGTCTGCTTCTTTTTCAAAGCCAAGACGTTCCATATGTTTGGCATAGTAGGGGTAGTTATAGATTGTTGCCATTGTGCTCAGTTCGTCAAATCCCTCGATGAGCATACCTTCCGGGTCCATATCTGTAAATCCGAGTGGGCCTTGAATCTCGGTCATGCCGTGTTCGCGTCCCCAGTCCTCAGCCGCCTTGATAAGCGCTTCAGACACCTCATAGTCATCTATAAAGTCAATCCATCCGAAGCGGGTCGACTTGAGATTCCATCGTTCGTTAGCTTTTTTGTTGATGATAGCGGCAATGCGGCCTACCAGCTTATTGTCCTTACAGGCAAGAAAATAAGCGGCTTCGCAAAAATCGAAAGCAGCATTTTTTTGAGGATCGAGCGTGTTGATAACGTCTTCATATAAATCAGGAGCTGCATAAGGGTTGTTTTTATATAAATCAACGTTGAATTTAATGAAGCGTCGAAGGTCATCTTTGCTGCTTACTTGTTTGATAGTTATTGCCATATTTTACCGTTTATAGTTTATGTGTGCGCAAAGATAAAAAAAATAGTTTATTCTTTACGGACGTGTGCAAAAATCAGTATCAATGGAAGAGATTGCCTGACAGCGGATAAGCGTTTTCTGCCCATTGTTCAGGGTTGTAGCAAACAGATAGGTGTCTCCACCCTCGGCGAGGCGAAGCCGATTGCGTAATGTCGCAACGTTTTCAGGAAAGTTGCGGGTAGTAATATTCGCCTGTTCTATGCCGGCAAGCATCGATTTAAGTTCTTTTTTCCCAAATGGACAGGCCGACTGAATAAGAAAGCGACGTCCGGGAAAGTCTCCGATAAGTCGTGCAGAGGTATATAGGTGACTGTTCGGGTGGAGTTTTTGCAGAGAGAAACGGTTGGCGATGCTACGGAAACCTCCAGCTTTCAGCATAGAGGCATTTGGCTCGTAGAGGTAAGTGCTTAACTGTGAGGTATAGGGACAGGGGGAATTACGCTCTTCTTTTCGGGTAAAGACGAAAAGGTCTTTTTCTCCATTGTGGGAAATGTTTGTGCATGTAATAGGGATGTCATCTATGGGCGACTCTGGACCGTTGGATAAAAGGATGAGTAATTCCTTACATTCTCCACAAACGGATACCACATGAACTTCTTGTACATGGGAGAGTTGCTGGATGGCCAAGGTTGGGTCTAACATCGGTGAGAGTTTGATGAGGACATGTCCGGCCTTCTGAAGGAGAAGTGGGTATAGGGAACTTACATCCGGCTCGCAGTCGTTGAGTGCCACGACTTTATTTCCCGTCTGGTTGCGGCGGGCCGGGTCCAGGAACAGCCAGTCGACAGGCTTCATTTCTTGAAGAAAGGAAATGCCGTCCTCGCACACCGTGTTATTCAACTCGGGTTTATTTCTCATCACGTGCAGATTATGAGTCACTACTTCACAGAGTTCCGGTTGCCTTTCTACATAAGTGGCGTGCTGGAACAACTGGCTTAGTATGGTGAAGTCCACGCCAAATCCTCCTGTCAGGTCGGTTAGCGTGCCTCCAGCATGATGTTTTTGAAGAATATCTAATTTATTTTCCGCAGTCAGCTGACTGGAACATTGCTCCATAGACAATGTGGCAGGAAAGATGATGTTATTTTCTGCTGCCCAAAGCGGGAGTTTGGTGCGGGCTTTCTGCCAGGCTTTAATCTGATTGAGGCAGAAAGTCAGGTTTACTCGCGAATCATGTGTTCCCTTGAGCGCCAGCATACGGATATCTTCCTGACGATGTGCGTTGATGTAGGCGGAATCTTCTGGCGAGATTGTCATGTGTTGCGAATGATGGGTGATAGTTTGGAAACCGGCGTTGTCTTACTCGTGATGATGATTGTGGTGAGCTAGAATGCGATGTGGCAATGAGCCGTGGCCAAGCATTTCGATTGGACAGTTGAAATTCTTTTCCAACCATTCACCGGTTATGCCCGTATCAGGATGATAGTCAAGTGTTTCGTTTACGCATGCAATGGATTTCACCTGCTGCAACACCGTGCCAATGTCGTGACTGACAAGGATAATTGAGCAGTCGTGGTTAATCTCTTCAAGCAGTTGGTAAAGGGCTGATTCAAAGCGTTTGTCAATATAAGTGCTCGGTTCGTCAAGTATGAGCACCTGCGGATTACTGATGACCGCCCGTCCCAATAATGCACGTTGTAACTGTCCGCCACTAAGTGAACCAATGGGAGATTTTTCAAATCCTTGAAGTCCCATTCGGCTAATGGTCTGTTGCACACGTTGACGGTCTTCTGCATTCATGCGCCCGAATAGCCCTTTTTCGCGGCTTAGTCCGGAGTACACCACCTCTTCAACAGAAATGGGAAACTTCTTGTCTATGCTGCTATATTGTGGTAGATAGCCAATGGTTAGGCCGGTTGCAAGAGTAATACTTCCTTTCGCCGGTTTTATCAGACCGAGTATACATTTCATCAGTGTAGTTTTCCCTCCGCCGTTGGGTCCAATGATGCCCAGAAAGTCCTTCTCATAAACGGTGAGGTTCACGTCACGCAGAACGGTTTTCTGCCCATAGGCGGCACTGAGTCCTTGTATCTGTATCAGGGGATTCATGGTTCAGCGTGTTCTGTGGGTTGAACAAGTTCTTGGGCTACGTGGAGCATCTCTTCTTGCCAGTTGTAGGAGAGAGGATTGACCGTGGCAATACGTGCACCGACCTGTGCAGCAACGAGTTCTGCATTGTGTTTGTCAAATTCTGGTTGCACGAAGATTGTGGTTACTCCTTCTTCTTTGGCTTTAGAAACGAGTGCTTTCAGCGAGGCTGCCGATGGTTCTTTGCCATGCTCTTCGATAGGAATCTGCAGCAGGCCGTAATCGCGTGCAAAGTAGGAAAGTGCCGGGTGATAAATCATGAAGGCGTCTGTGCCGGCCGATTGCGAGAGAGTACTGATAATGAGGCTGTCCAGATGGTCAATTTCTTTGAACAGAGAATCCCGCCGGCAGGTATAGTAGTCGGTATGCTCCTTGTCAAGTTCTGTCAGACTATGTAGGATATTGTCTATGATGATTCGGGCATTGACAGTGGAATTCCAGATGTGTGGCTCCACACCGTTTACGTGTACGTGGCTATGGGTCTCCTCTTCGGCATAGTTACTTTGAGATTCGTGGTGACTGTCATGTTCCTCTTCGTGTATGAGGTCAATATTCTCAGAAAGATTATACACCTTGAGGTGAGGCGAATTTTCCAGCAATCGGTCACACCAGGCGCGTTCAAATCCGATGTAGCCGATACGAAGGTATGCTTGACAATGGTTGATGTCTATCAGTTGTTTCGGAGTAGGGTCATAGCTTTCTGGACTTGCTCCCTTGGGCACGATGCTTATGACGTCGAAATACTCTCCGGCAACAGCCTCGGTAAAATACCTGACAGGCTCTATGGTTACACAGAGAACCGGTTTTCCCCTTGTGGCACTTCGCTGCTGATTACAACTGCAGAGCATGATGACAGCCAATAGGCTAAACGGTAGAAACATTCGGTGGTTCATAATTTTATCCAAGTAAAGTGAGTGTACCGGCAAGTGCCAGCACTAAGATAATATAACGTACAACTTTGCCGACAAACATAGAGATGAGGGTAAGCATCAAGTTGCTGCGCATGAATCCAAGCGTGACAACAATGACGGCTCCAATGCCTGGAATAAACGAGAAGAAAGCCATGAGCGAGCCTTTCCCTTGCAGGGTCTTCTGCATTTTCAGTACTTTCTCGTGTCGTATGTGGCAGTATTTCTCTATCCAGTCAAGATGGCCGAGCCGTCCCATGTAATAGCATGTCATTCCACCGATGGTATTTCCAACAGAAGCAATGCATACGAGCAGGGTGGGAGAGAGTCCTAATGCGAACAAAGCAGCCATGACTACTTCGCTGCAAAAGGGGAATACGCTTCCGGCCAATATAGAGGCAAAGAACATGCCCACGTATCCCCAGTCGGTCAATATTTGTATAAGAGCATCCATTTAGTAATACAAGAAATTAGACAAGAACAGCGCAATCATGGCTATGAATATGAGTGCAAAGATAATACTTGCATACAATTTTTGTGATAAAACCGTGAAATGACACCAAATCAAGCTGACAAATACGAAGAGAGTGGGTAGAAGACGCTCGTTTTCTTGTGCGTGGACACACGAGCACAGCAACCAGACGATGAGCCCGGTGATAAAGCCCATGTAGGAGCGTGTCATCAGTTTATCGTCGAAACTCGTACACAGATAGTGGATTATTCCGGCCATGAAGACAATGATGATAAAGGCAAAAGCGGGAATCGTCCGGAAGTCTGGTTCAAATACACCGCTTGCGAAGGTCTCTGTAAACATGGTAAACGGAGCATAGAAAAGCTCCATTTGTTCGTGGTAGAATGCGTGACAGAACAGTATCCACAGCGGGAAGGCAAAACCGAGAACGGCAGCCAGGAAAGTGCGCATTGAGAACGACTGGAGTTTGTACATTCCCCAAAGGAAGATAGGAATCAGTGTCAGGAGGTGGGGTAGGGCAATGAACGACAGGCCAAGAAAAAGAAAACTGTAGAAGACAGAATAGGATGCGTATCTTTTGTGATATGCCTGAAACAGATTGAATGTAGCCAAGAGAATTCCTAAGGCTGCTGTCATTCCCCAGACATCGCGCAAAACTTCGGGGAAGCAGGCGCAAAAGAAAAGGAAGAACGAGACGTGCAGGGTGGTTCGTTTTCTGATGATGTCAAACCTGATGTTAAATTCCACGAGCAGGAAGCAGATGAGCGAGAAGGCACAGATGCCTATGGCAGGAAGCATCACATCTCCTCTATAGCTGGTGATTATTTCCCAAATCTTGTATGTTTCCGACACCGTATTTTCAGGTACAGAAGTGGTACTTACAGCCGCAATCCACGAGAAAACGGCAGCCAAAACAGCAATAGCCAGCGTGAGCTGACTATTAGCAAAATTCTTCTGAAACCTTTCTATAAACATGTACTAAAAGGGTTTGTTTAAAGGTCAAATCCGATGTCGCGACGGAAGTATCTCTTGTCGAATGTTATCATTTCCGCTACTCTGTAGCTTTTGGCCAGGGCTTCTTCTTTGTCTGCACCGTAGGAGCAAACGGCAATGACACGTCCTCCGTTGGTGACTATCTGTCCGTCTTTGAGTGCTGTTCCGGCATGAAACAGTATGCTGTCCGTCTTGGCAGCCTCTTCAAAGCCGGTCATTACTTTTCCTTTTTCGTAACTTTCGGGGTAACCTCCGCTGACGAGCATTACGCAACCGGCAGAGCGCGGGTCTATTTCCAAGGTGTATTTGTCAAGATTGCCTGCGTCAACGCCTTCAAACAGTTCGACGAGGTCGCTTTGGATGCGCAGCATCACGCTTTCTGTTTCGGGGTCGCCCATGCGCACATTATATTCAATGACCATCGGTTCTCCCTTCACGTTAATCAGGCCCAGGAAGATGAATCCCTTGTAGAGAATATTTTCCTGATTCAAGCCTTGAATGGTAGGTTCGATGATGCGTGTTCTCACTTTTTCCATGAATGTTTCGTCGGCAAAAGGAACCGGTGAAACGCTGCCCATACCACCGGTGTTGAGACCTTTGTCTCCTTCACCTATTCGTTTGTAGTCTTTGGCAACGGGGAGCACTTTGTAGTTCTTGCCGTCCGTAAGAACGAAAACAGAACATTCGATGCCGCTTAGGAATTCTTCTATCACGACGGTTTCACTTGCGTCACCAAACATGCCGCTGAGCATTTCTTTCAACTCTTTCTTGGCTTCTTCCAGGGTTGGCAGGATGAGCACTCCCTTGCCGGCACAGAGTCCATCGGCCTTGAGAACGTATGGTGCTTCCAATGTCTCAAGGAATTGCAGACCCTCGTCAAGTGTTGCCGATGTGAAGCTTTGATAGCGTGCTGTCGGGATGTTGTGGCGCATCATGAATCCTTTGGCAAACTCCTTGCTTCCTTCGAGCTGTGCGCCTTGGGCTGTCGGGCCAATTACGGCAATATGTGCTGTCTGTGGGTCCTTTTTTATCTCGTCATAGATACCTTTCACCAGTGGGTCTTCCGGTCCTACGACAATCATCTGCACATCGTTTTCCAGTGTGAATTGTTTGATTGCTGCAAAGTCTGTTGCTTTGATGTTCACATTTTCGCCCACGCTGTTTGTACCGGCATTGCCAGGAGCGATAAAGAGTTTGTCCACTTTGGGGCTTTGTGCTATTTTCCAGGCTAAAGCATGTTCGCGGCCACCTGAGCCAAGTAATAAGAGTTTCATATTCCGTAGTTTTATTAAGGCATTTTCTTTATTTTAGATAATCGTCAAAGTAGCGGGTAATCTTTTCGTGCAGGTGCACACGGTCGCGTCCTATCACGTTGTGCTTGTGACCGGGATAAATGAATAGGTCCGGATAGGTTTTCGCCTTGATGCAGGCTTTCATGAACGAAAGTGTATGTTGGGGGACACAAGTGTCGTCCTGATAGTCATGTATCATGAGAAGACGGCCCTTGAGGTTTCCTGCCAGATTGTTGAGGTTACATTTCTCGTAGCCTTCTGGGTTGGATTGCGGGGTATCCATATAACGTTCGCCGTACATCACTTCATAGTATGACCAGTCAATGACGGGGCCTCCTGCTACGCCGACTTTATATACATCGGGATAGCGAAGCATCTGGGCTGTGGTCATGTGGCCTCCAAAGCTCCACCCGTGAATGCCTATCCGTTCTGCGTCTACGTAGGGAAGACTTTGAAGGAATTTGGCACCAATAAGTTGGTCCTTACCTTCTTCGATGCCCAATTGGCGGAATGTGGCGTTTTCGAAGTCAAGTCCTCTATCCATGCTGCCTCTGTTGTCAATGGAGAACATGACGTATCCGCGGCTGGCCATGTAGAGATCCCAACCTCGTGCTCCTGCCAGCCAGCCTCCGTCCACGACTTGCGCGTGCGGTCCGCCGTATACATACACGATGGCCGGATATTTCTTTGTCTCGTCAAAGTCTACCGGCAGCAACAGTCTGTAGTTCAATATTGTTTTACCGTCGGCAGCTGTCAGTGTGCCCACTTTGATTTGTGGCATACGGAAGCCTTCGTATGGGTTTTTGGCGGTCAGTAGATTGGTAGCCTTCAGGTTTTTGGTGTCAATGACGTTGATGCTGCGTGGACAGGTGATGGTAGAGTAGGTATCGATGAGGTAGGAGCCGGAAGCAGAGAGTAGTCCTGCGTGCTTTCCTTCCACAGAGGTGTTCTTGTTTAGTGGTTCAGAGAGTTTTCCTGTTTTTACGTTGACGCTTTGCAGTCCGGTGTTCATACCATCGCCTGCTGTAGTAAAGTATAGTTCCCGTTTGGCAGCTGAAAATCCGAGAACTTGTTTGACAAGCCATTCGCCTTTTGTGAGTTGTCGAATCATTTCGCCCTCTGTGTTGTAAAGATAGAGGTGCTTCCATCCGTCTCTCTGGCTGAGGTAGACAAACTGTTTGTCGTCCCAGGGCAGGAATTGGATGGGTTCTTCAGGCTCTACGTATTTGGGGTGTTTTTCTTCAAAGAGAATTTTCTCCAGTTCACCGTTTCCGACATTGTATCGGCACAACTTGGCGTGGTTCTGGTCGCGGTTTATTTCGATGAGGTAGAGAGACTGCTCGTCGGGCGACCATGCGATGTTGGTGAAGTAACGGTCTGTCGGGTCTCCAGTTTGCAGGTATACAGTCTCTTGGCTTTCGGGGTTATAGATGCCCACCTGTACCTTGTGGCTTGTCATGCCGGCCATGGGGTAGCGGTCGTTCTCAAGGGTTGCAATGCGGGTGTCAATGTTCACGAGGGGATATTCTGTGACCATGCTTTCGTCCATCCGGTAGAAGGCAAGCAGTTTGCCTGAGGGGCTCCAGAATGTGCCTTTGCTGATACCGAACTCGTTGCGGTGAACAGACTGTCCGCAGACGATGCCGTGTGCTTCATCTGTCACCTGCTGTTGCTTCCCGTCAGCGGTAAGGACAAAGAGGTTGTTGTCAATGGTGTAGGCCGTGTGCTCGCTCTCTTTGCTGAAGTCGGCATTTTCTGCTTGCTCAGGAAGTGGAGAGAGTGTGCGCAGGGTTTCTGCTTTCCAGTTGTATATGATGTATTGTCCTTTCAGGTTGAGGAGCAGTTCTGTCCGGTCTTTCCATGGGGCAGATACCATGCTGTTGAGTTTTGTGATGCGGCCAAGGCCTTGTTCGTTGAGCTTGGCCTGTATTTTGTCGATTGTGACAATGCGCTCCTTTTTCCCATTGCGTGGGTTATACAGATTGATTTCGTAGTAGTCCGGGATGAGGCAGTTGTCGCCCCACCAGCCCAGGCCGTATATGTTGTCAGTATATCGGTACGTGCTTCCTCCCGGGATGACGTCATCAAGAGTGATGGTTTTGAGGGTGCTGTTTGTCGGTTGTGCCATGGCGGTGAGGGAATACAGGAATAAAAAGGCGGTGAGCACAGCGATGTGTGCGGTAAGGGATTTGATATTCATGATGCCTATTGTATGTATATCATTCGCGTTTCATATTTTTTTCGTCGCGTTCGCGGCGTTTGCGTTCTGGGTATGATTCGGTACGTCTGGGTCGTTCGTCTCCGCGTCTCTTTTCCTTGCCGAAACGGTCTTTCGGTTTTTCTTTTCTGAACGACGGCTTGCCGTCGTTCTTGAAGTCGCGTGAGTCTTTTCTTCCCGGTCTTTCGCTCCGGTCATAGGGACATCTTTCTTTGCGGAACGGTTTCTTTTCTCTTTCGAACCGTTTCTTCTTCGGAAATTTGTTGTCTTCTTCGGCTTTGTCGAGTTTTCCTCCTCCTTCGAGGAAGTCCTTGTATGAGCCGTCGAACATCTCGTATTGACGGAATTGACACTCGAGTGCGCCGTTGTTGAGTTCTATTTTCTTGGATGGCTTCAGGCCTATCTTGGCAAAGCACTCGTCGCGGTAGCTCAGAATCCATGCTGTGTTGCCTTTGAACTGTTTCTTGAGTCGCTCTCCGATGCTCTCGTAAAGTCCGAGCAGGTCATCGGTAGTGATGCGTTCGCCGTAAGGCGGGTTGGTGATGATGATTGCTTTCTCCTTGGGCTGGGTAAACTCTTCGAAGGGTCTGATGTCCAGGATAATGTCTTTGCCAAGTGATGCCGATGTGACGTTACGGCGGGCAATGGCACAGACTTTGGGGCTGATGTCGTAGCCGTAGATTTTGTGGGTAAATTCGCGTTCGTTGCTGTCATCAGAGCAAATCTTTTCGAAGAGGTCACTGTCAAAGTCGGCCCATTTCTCGAAGGCATATCCTTTCCGGAAGAGACCGGGAGCGATGTTGCGTGCGATAAGGGCTGCTTCTATCAGGATGGTGCCTGAACCGCACATCGGGTCTATCAGGTCACATTCGCCTCTCCATCCGGTCATCAATATCATGCCTGCTGCCAGGACTTCGCTGAGGGGTGCCTCGCCTGTCTCGACGCGGTAGCCACGACGGTGGAGTGATTCGCCGCTTGAATCGAGTGAGAGGGTACAGTTGTTTTCAGCAATATGGATGTTGAGGAGGATGTCGGGGTTGCTCACGCTCACGCTTGGCCGGTTTCCTGTCTTCTCGCGGAAGTAGTCGGAGATGGCATCTTTTACGCGGTATGAGGCGAACATGCTGTGGCGGAACTCCTCGCTGTAGACGACAGCATCAACGGCAAATGTGCTCTTGATATTGAGATAGTTGTCCCATTCGATAGCCTTGACCTGTTCGTACATCTCATCGGGGTTGTTTGCCTGGAAGTGTTTGATAGGTTTCAGGATGCGGATAGCCGTACGCAGTGAGTAGTTGGCACGATACATCAGTTCCTTGTCGCCGGTGAACGACACCATGCGTCGTCCGATGGAGATGTTGTTTGCGCCGAGATTTGTAAGTTCCTCTGCCAATACTTCTTCCAGGCCTTGGAAGGTTTTGGCAATCATTTCAAATTCCATATTGTCTGTATCAATTTATTATATTTCTGTTTGTTTGGGCCGGTGGGGTTTCTTGGGGGCGGTTATTCCCTTCCCATTGTCCGGCCTTTCTGGTTCTGCACAAGGAGTTCTCCCGGTTTGGTGCTTTCAGTAACCCAGATGTTTCCACCGATGATGGTTCCCTTGCCGATGGTGATGCGTCCCAGTACCGTGGCGTTGCTGTAGACGATGACGTTGTCTTCAAGGATGGGGTGGCGTGGGATGCCTTTGATGGGGTTTCCGTTCTCGTCGAGGGGGAAGCTTTTGGCACCGAGTGTCACGCCCTGATAGAGTTTGACGTGATTGCCTATGATGCAGGTGGCTCCGATGACGACACCCGTGCCGTGGTCGATGGTGAAGTGATGGCCGATGACTGCTCCCGGGTGGATGTCGATTCCGGTTTCAGAGTGAGCCATTTCAGTAATGATACGTGGCAGGAGAGGTACTCCGCGCACGTACAGCTCGTGAGCGAACCGATAATTCACCAGGGCTTTGATGACGGGGTAGCACGAAATGATTTCGCCGTAGTTCTCGGCCGCGGGGTCTCCGTTGAAGGCGGCTTCCACGTCTGTGGCGAGTATGCTGCGAATGTCGGGCAACTTGGCCATGATGTCGGCTGCAATGCCGGCAGCTTCTTTGCGTTGCTCGTCCGAGATGGAAAGCACTTTTTCCTTTCCAAAGCATTGTGCAGCCAGAATTTGTCTGGTAAGAAGGTCAAACAACCGTTCCACGTTCACTCCGATGTGATAGCGGATGGTGTGGCTGTTCAGGGTAGACTGTCCGAAGTAGCCGGGGAAGATGATGGAGCGGGTCAGCTCAATGATTTCCTGAAGAATCTGGCCGGAGGGGAGAGGTATCCCGTCGGCATGTTGATGGATAAGTCCTTTGTAACTTTCGCTCCTCGAAAGTTCGGTAATCGCTTTTGTCAGTATGGGAGTGAAGTCTGTCACACTCATTTGTAACGTTTTTTATTTGGGTGCAAAGATAGTGCAAACCGAGTGCAGAATAAAATAAGCTCGCTTATTTTTTATGCCGAGGTGCAGCCTATCTTATGAAAAGATAGTGCAAACCGAACACA
>JAQXZK010000138.1 GCA_029227175.1 Bacteroidales bacterium
TGTTATACGGCAGTGGTTTGTGCGCTCAACTTCCTGTCGATGTTCGAGACGGAGACCGCGGCCCGCGAGATGGCCACGTTCTGCACCGCACAGATACGCCGTTACCGCACGACCCTGTCCGGAAGGAGGGCCGCCGAGAAGGAGCAGGAGCAACCTGCCGAGGCGGAATCCGAGCCGACGGCAACGACAACCAACGAAGACGGTAGTTCAACATTGTCCCTCCTGTCAGCAAGCGAGAACGACAAGGACAGGCAACAAGGAGAGGGGCTGTCCCCTGTTTTTCTGGCGGAACATTCTCTGTCGGCAGAAACCCAATAGACAAGAATTTGGTCAAGTAGAAAATGAATTGTAGATTTGTCTCATCAATCAAAGAGACAACGTGGAAAAATACACAGAACTTGACGCATACAATCAGGCGCTGGCTTATTTCGAGGGTGATGAACTCGCAGCAAGGGTATGGACGACTTACTATGCCAAGAAGGACAAGAATGATGCTTATATGGAGGTCTCTCCGGAGCAGTCTATCCGGCGCATCGCCCGCGAAGTGGCTCGCATCGAGGCCCGCTATCCCGAAGCCATGAGTGAGGAGGAGGTGGAAGGCCTGTTTGCCCACTTCCGTTTCCTGGTACCCAGCAACAGTGCGCTGACCAACACGGGTAACGAGTACCGGCTTGCCACCTTGTCTGGCAATTTCGTCATTGGCATTGACGGAAAGTCCGATTCGTATGGCGCCATCTGCAAGATTGACGAGGAGGAGGTGCAGCTGTTGAAGCGGCACTCGTCTTTAGGCCATGACCTATCGGCCATTCGCCCCAAAGGGTTGCCGGTGCAGAACTCCGGCAGCGAGTCGGCGGGAATTGTGCCTTACATGCAACGTTACATCAACTCGGCCAACGAGGTGACGCAGGGTCGCAAACGCGGCTCGCTGAACCTTACGCTCTCGGTCGAGCATCCCGACATAGAATCGTTTGTCGACCTGAAGAATGCCGAGGACAAGTTCGTTGGAGGTACGCTCTCTGTCAGGATGACCGATAAATTCATGGAGGCACTGAGCGATGACGAGTACTTCGTGACGCGTTTTCCCGTGGGTACGACTTCGCCCATCCAGCGACGGACCATTGACGCGCAGCGCATCCTGAAGAAGATGCAGCACACGTCCTCTCGTCTGGCCGAACCGAATATCCTTTATGAAGATACCATCCGGCGCGAGGGACCGGCCGAGGCCTATGCCGAGGAGCGTTTCGCCTTTACATCGGCAACGCCTTACGGTAATCAGGTGCTGAGCAATTACGAGTCACAGCACGCGGTCATCATCAACCTGATGGGCTATGTCGACAGCTCTTTGGGCGATGAGGCCCGGTTTGACTTTCAGCTGCTGAAGGCTCATGCCGCTCGCGCCTTGCGCATTGCCGATGACCTGATAGACCTTGACATAGAGAAGATAGACGGCATACTGGCCAAGTTGGGCAAAGACCCGGAAGAAGAGGATGTGAAAACCACGGAGATGCTTCTGTGGAAGAAAGTGCGCGAGAAGTTGCTCAAGGGTCGGCGCGTTGCTGTCAGCGTCATGGGAGTGGCCGATGTCCTGGCAGCCCTGCGCATGGACTATGCCGGCGAGGAGAGCATCCGCTTCCTGGAGGAGGTGATGAAGACCATCGCCTTAAGCGTTTACGGCAGTTCGGTCTCTCTGGCTCGGCAACGTGGGGCTTTCCCTCTCTACAACGCTGCGAAGGAAGAGGGGCAGGGTTTCGTCAATCGTTTGCGCGAGGCCGACAGGAGTCTTTACGAAGACATGAAAAGATACGGTCGCCGGAACATCGCCTGTACGGCCGTCATACCGGCCGGCGGACTCAGTCTCATCGCACGGACAACACCCGGCATCGAACCGCTGTATCGGGCCACCTACAAACGGTTGCGCAAAGTGACGGTGAACGAGAACGACCAGGTAGACCACATCAACGCCCGCGGTGCCACCTTCGAGGAACTCCTGACCTTCCATCCGGCCTTCGCACAGTGGATGGAACAGAACGGTTACCCCATCGCTCGGCGATATGGCGACAGCGAGATACAGAAGATTGTCGACGAGTCTCCGTTTGCAGCCGTTACCGTCCATGCAGTCTCCTGGGAGAAAAAGTTGGCACTCGTAGGCAGGCTGCAACGATGGGTCGACCAGAACATCTCAACCACCATAAACCTTGCTGCCGCTACTTCGGAGAACACCATCGGCAAGCTCTACCGCAAGGCCTGGGAGTGCGGCTGCAAGTCCTGTTCCATCTACGTGGAGGGAACAGTCTGTGCCGCAATGCTCAATGCGCAGAAAAGCGCGTCCGACTTTACAGACGATGCTCCCCCGATGCAGGTCATCAAGGAGAAGCGACCACGCATCCTCGAGGCCGACATCGTACGCTTCACCAACAACGAACAACCCTGGGTGGCATTCGTAGGACTGTTGGACAGCAGACCGTATGAAATCTTCACCGGCATGCTTGATGAGGAGGAAGGAATCCTCCTGCCCAAGAGCGTGCAGAAAGGACACATCATCAAAGACATTGACGAGGACGGAAACAAACGCTATGACTTCAGGTATGAGAACAAGCGTGGATGCAAAGTCGTCATTGAGGGCCTCTCCGAGAAGTTCAACAAGATATACTGGAACTATGCCAAACTCATCTCGGGTGTGTTGAGATACAGGATGCCCATACCGTTGGTCATCAAACTGGTCACGTCGCTGCAACTTGACGACAAGGACATCAATACCTGGAAGAACGGTGTCGTCAAGGCACTGAAGAACTATCAGGCAGAGAGCGTCGACAATCACAGCCTACGCTGCCCCGGTTGCGGCAGTGAAAACATGACCTATCAAGAAGGAGGTATGCTGTGCAGGCAGTGCGGGCGGACAAATCTTATTTGACCATCATTCTCACAAAGAGCAAACAGACAGACACATGAAGACTCACATCACATTGAACGGCATACACCTCTACGCCCATCATGGCGTAGCGGAGCAGGAACGACTCGTGGGAAACGACTACACCATCGACCTGCAAATGGAGGTCTCACTGAGACAGGAAGACATGGAGGCAGATGACGTGAACCGCACGGTCAACTATGCCGACGTGTACCATTCTGTCAAGCAGGAAATGAACCATCCCTCCCGCCTGCTTGAACATGTCGCGTGGCGCATCATCGGCCGACTGTTCAAAGACTTCCCACCTCTGCAGGCTGTCGAGTTGCACCTGAAAAAGCGTAATCCGCCCATGGGAGCAGACATCACCTCGGCCGGAGTCCGAATAACTGTCCGTAGGGAAGAGTGGGGTAAGCCTGCATAGAGTAAACATGCTTTTTTACATCAGCAACTTGCAGATGTTCGTCTATATCTGCGTGAGTCTGTAAACCTTGCTATGAAGTTGTATGCAAGGAATGACAAATCTTATGAAGGAATAATTACTGTCCGATAAAACCTACTGTTTGATCATATGAAGAGAAAGTAACATGTCACTCGGGCGAGGACAGATACTTCCGTGCTGTTTCAATAATCGTATCTATACCGTTGGCCTTGTCGGCATCGTCCATCTGGACATAAATGTCCGGCTCGACGCCGAACTCAATCTGCTGCTTGTCGGCATCCAGCATCGGACTGCCGGAGATGCGCACTGCCCATCCGTTGGGCAACTCGGAAGAGAGGGGAAGTCCGGAACCTCCTCCGGTCTTGTCGCCTACAATCTTTACCTGCGGGAAGTAACGCATGGTATTGACAAAGTCGTTGGTGGCACTGAAACAGTGACGGTTAGTGAGTACACAGACCCGCTTCTGCCAGCGAATACGTTCGGATGGCTCGATGTAGATGGGTTCGGGCTCGGAGAAATCGCTGTGCCCGGGTCCGGTCTTGTGCATGATATAGCCCTTGAGCACACGCTCGTTGGTAAAGCGGGAGGCGATGCGGTCGGCAGTCGTGAGCAATCCTCCTCCGTTGTTACGCACATCGATGATGAGTCCGTTGCAAACGGCCAAGTAACTCATAATCTGGTCGAGGTTGCCCTCGCCAATGCCTGTGCTGAAGGAAGTATAGGTGAGATAGCCAATGTTGTCTTCCAAGATGGTGTACTTCGCGCCACCCGATATGCGGTAACTACGGCCCAGATACTTCTCGACGATAGACTCGTCGTAGTTGCGTGGATAGTCCAGATACCAGTTCCAGTAGCGGGAAAGGTCGTGAGATGCCGAGAGGTTGACGTGTCCGTCCTTCAGCTCGGCAAGCATGTTGCTGAGTACCTCAAAGAGATTCTCGGAATTCATGTCGGACGTGATGAACCTTCTGTATTCCTGATGGACGGCGTCCCAGTCAATCTTCTTGTAGTCGAGGAAGCAGTAATGCTCGTCAATCAAAGTCCATAAGGCCTCAAAGTTGCCACGGGGCGAATTGGGGAAACTTTCTTCGTCGATGCAACCGGAAAAGAGCGGCCACCACATGAGAATGTGAAACAGCAACTTAAGCACAGATCTTTTCTTCATTTTTTACCTCCTTTCTGAAAACGTTTGGCCGCATAGAGATGCTTGACGAATCCTACTAAGAAAACATGCTGGTAGGCATGGGTCTTCACTCCATTCACATGGGCCTGTTGGGCATCCCAGACATAGCTCAGGCGAAGATAGAGGCGAGAGAGGGGAAAATCAGCCGATACAATCTGGCGCAGTGAGGGCGCATTATGCAACGAGGTGAAATTAACCACTCCGCCACCATTCCCGATGGAGAAAATCTCGTAATAGGACTCGTCGTAGTGAGGCATGAACATCACACCGGCCAGTGGAACATTCAGCTGATAACGCAGGTGGACAGGCTTGTGGTGTATCTTTACATCCCAGCGGATGGCGGCTGACGCGTCAACGTTGATATATGCCCTGGCCTGCGCCGGGTTATTCCCATTGCGCATGTTGTAGACAAAACCACCGTTCAGATCGCCTACACCGCCCAGCTGGAGCTTCAAATTGTGAAGCAGGTTCATGTTATAATGGACACCATAGTTCCAGTTGGCAAGCATATAAAGGGTTTTATTGTTGTCGGCACGGTTATGCACATAACTCACATCTCCCTGAAAGAAGGTCTGTGCCGTGAACTTTCCATCGCCCCACCGGGTGAGTCGGGTGTTCTCGCGGGTGAAGCGGAAGTCTACCCCGTGATAATTCACCGGGGAAAGGTAAGTGTCGAAGATGTTGGCTGTACCAGCACCGTAACTCGTGGCGCGGGTTATGAGGCGTGTCGTGTCAGGCTCCATCGCATGTAGCGACAGAGAGCACAGCAACGCCATGGCAAGCAGTAACTGTAGGCGGAAATACATGGTTGGGTCGATTTACATTTCATCAAAGAGTCCGGGCTCGGCTATCTGTACGTCGTCAGCATCCTCTTCCGCCTCTGGCGGTGTGGAAGCATCTTCGACCGGATTAGACTGACGGGTAGGCTCCAGCTCTCTGATTTCTTTAATCTTGAACACAGTGAGACGCTTGCCGCGTGCCTTGAATCCCTTGACACCGACAAAGTCGGTTGCTTCGATGTCCAGACTCTGGCGGAAGGAGTCTTCGCCGCCGAAGACAATCTCGTAGTGGGGGAACTCGATATCGGTCAGGCTGTAGAGACGACTTTTCTTGTTCTCGCCAACGAAACTCTGCTTGCGGTTGCTGTTCTCCATGCAGAAACGCTTGAGGTAAGGATAGTTGGACTGGTCTGCGTCAAAGACAATCGCTGTCCATACTTTGTCAGGTTGGTATTTCTCAATCAGGCTTATATTATCTTCATAGTGGTTAGAGACATCGAAGTTGGTGGTGTAGAACTCGCCGTTGTCAAGCACCACCAAAATCCGGTCGTTGCTCTGAAACTCGCCCAGAAACTCACCACGCCCGTCGTAGTTGAGGCGAAGCACGTCACGGTCGAACCATACCTCTCGACCACCCAGCGTAGAACCTCCGTGCGACTTCAGGTTGATGCGTAGCACCGGCATGCGCGTCAGGATATTGCCCATAGCCTGCCTGCCCTTGATGGCAATCGTGCTGAAGTCGACATCAAAGATTTGGCGGCGTACCTTAGGGTTGGGTTTCAGCGTCACTTTGATGACCTCGGCTTCGCCGTTGGGGTTCACCGTGAAATATACGATACGTGAATCGGGTTTGCCCTGTGTTACGTCATACAGCTTGTCCCGCACTACCGACGTGACGGCGAAACGTTTGATGAAGCACGTGCCGTCCTTGCCGTCTCGGTAGACTACGTTGTATATGGTGCGCTTGTCGTTCTTCTTGAATACGTTGCAGTAGTAAATGTTCTTGCCCACAAACTTCTTGTCTGTGACGGAGGTGATTTTGTAGTGCCCGTCCTTGAAGAAGATGATGACATCGTCCAGTTTGGAACAGTTTGCGACAAACTCGTCTTTCTTCAGACTTGTTCCGATAAAGCCTTCTTCGCGGTTGATGTAGAGTTTCTCGTTCGCTTCAACCACCTTGCTGGCTTCGATGGTGTCGAAGTTGCGGATTTCTGTGCAACGTGGAAAGTCCTTACCGAATTTCTCTTTCAGCATCAGGAACCAGTCGATGGTGTAGTCAACGATATGGGCGAGGTTCTTGTTGATTTGTTTTACATCGCTCTTCATGCGGGCAATCAGCTCGTCTGCCTTGTCCGAGTTAAACCGGAGGATGCGTCCCATCTTGATTTCCATCAACCGGAGAATGTCTTCCTTGGTTACCTCCCGGATGAACTGCGGATAGAATGGCGTGAGACGTTCGTCGATGTGCTCGCAGGCAGCATCCATCGATTTGGCTTCCTCGAACTCGCGATCCTTATAAATACGTTCTTCGATGAAGATTTTCTCGAGCGAAGCGAAATGTAGGCTTTCAAGTATCTCGGCCTTCTTGATTTCCAGTTCGCTGCGTAGCAGTGACAAGGTGTAATCGACAGACTGTTTCAGTACGTCGCTTACCGTCAGGAAATGGGGTTTCTGGTCTGAAATGACACAGCAATTCGGCGAAACGCTCACTTCGCAGTCGGTGAACGCGTAGAGGGCGTCAATTGTTTTGTCTGACGAGATGCCGGGCATCAGGTGTATGAGAATCTCTGCATGACTTGATGTGAGGTCCTCGATATTGCGAATCTTGATTTTCTCTTTGTCACGCGCTTTCACGATGGATTCGCACACCGAGGTAACTGTCTTGCCATAAGGCACCTCGCGAATCACAATCGTCTTATTGTCGAGTTTTTCAATCTTGGCGCGAATCTTTACGGAGCCACCACGCTCGCCATCGTTATATTTGGAAACGTCAATCATGCCGCCCGTCTGGAAGTCGGGATAGAGTTGGAATTCTTCGTTACGCAGATAACTCATGGCCGCATCACATATCTCGTTGAAGTTGTGTGGCAGAATTTTAGAAGATAGTCCGACGGCAATACCCTCAACGCCTTGAGCCAACAGCAATGGGAACTTGACTGGAAGGGTAACCGGCTCCTTGTTGCGCCCGTCGTACGACAGTTTCCATTCGGTAGTCTTGGGATTGAAAACCGTCTCTATGGCAAACTTGGAGAGGCGGGCTTCAATGTAACGGGGTGCTGCGGCTCCGTCGCCGGTAAGTATGTTACCCCAGTTCCCCTGACAGTCAATCAGCAGGTTCTTCTGCCCGAGTTGCACCAAGGCATCCCCAATAGAAGCATCGCCATGAGGATGGAACTTCATGGTCTCGCCCACAATATTGGCCACTTTGTTGTATCGCCCATCTTCCATGCGTCGCATGGTGTGCAGGATGCGGCGTTGCACCGGTTTCAATCCGTCCATGATATGAGGAACGGCGCGTTCAAGAATAACGTAGGAGGCATAGTCAAGAAACCAATTCTGATACATACCGCTTAGCTGATGCCGGACGGTGACGTCGTTTATGTCAGTGGGCTTGTAGTCAGAGTGTCCTTCACCGGTATTCGTGTTTTCATCGTCTGTTGAAAGTTCCGACACTTCGTCTTTCAACTCATCATCAATATCTTTTTTCTTGCTCATAAGAAGGTTTTCGGCTTTCTAAACTGCTCAAAGGTATGATTTTTTTCCCAAATTAAAGTGAAAAAGGTTTCTTGAAGTGAGACTTTGGGTGTCAAGTTTGGTTTAAAAACTTTTTTCTTAAGGCTTTTTTGCTTCATTTTGTTCCTTACATACTCAATTTACACTAAATTTGCGACCAATTTCAAGAAATATACTATAATATAATGGCACAAGAAGATGTATTTAAGAAAATCGTAGCTCATTGTAAAGAGTACGGGTTTGTTTTCCCCAGCAGTGAGATATACGATGGACTTGGAGCTGTATATGATTACGGACAGCTCGGCGTGGAATTGAAGAACAATATCAAACAATACTGGTGGCAGAGTATGGTGTTGCTGCACGATAATATCGTGGGTATCGATTCAGCTATATTTATGCACCCGACTATTTGGAAGGCAAGTGGGCACGTAGATGCTTTCAATGATCCACTCATTGACAACCGTGACTCCAAGAAACGTTATCGCGCAGATGTACTCATTGAGGATCAGATTGCCAAGTACGATGAGAAGATTGACAAGGAGGTTGCAAAGGCGGCCAAACGCTTCAAGGAAAATTTCAACGAAGAGCAGTTCCGTACAACCAGCCCGCGTGTGCTTGAGATTCAGGTCAAGCGTGACGCGTTGCATGAGCGTTTTGCCAAGGCTATGAACGAAAATAACCTCGAGGAACTCCGTCAGATTATCCTCGATGAAGAAATAGTCTGTCCTATCAGCGGCACACGCAACTGGACAGAGGTGCGCCAGTTCAACCTGATGTTCTCTACCGAGATGGGTTCAACAGCCGATGCTTCCATGAAGATTTACCTCAGACCGGAAACCGCACAAGGTATTTTTGTAAACTACCTCAATGTGCAGAAGACCGGTCGCATGAAGATTCCTTTCGGTATTGCACAGATTGGAAAGGCATTCCGCAACGAAATTGTTGCCCGTCAGTTTATCTTCCGTATGCGTGAATTTGAACAGATGGAGATGCAGTTTTTCGTAAAGCCAGGAACGGAACTCGAATGGTTCCCCAAGTGGAAAGAAACCCGACTCAAATGGCACAAGGCATTGGGATTCGGCGATGACCATTACCGTTTCCATGACCACGAAAAGTTGGCTCATTATGCCAATGCAGCCACTGACATTGAATTCCTGATGCCTTTCGGCTTTAAGGAAGTGGAGGGAATTCACAGTCGTACAAATTTTGACCTTTCACAACACCAGAAATATTCGGGCAAGAAGATTGAATACTTTGACCCGGAAACAGGTGAAAGCTATACTCCGTATGTTATCGAAACATCTATTGGTGTGGACCGTATGTTCCTCAGCATCATGAGTGCTTCATTTGACGAGGAGACTTTGGAGAACGGCGAGAAGCGCACTGTGCTCAAATTGCCTGCTGCCCTTGCACCTGTGAAACTGGCTGTCCTCCCACTGTTGAAGAAAGACGGACTCCCAGAAAAGGCGCGCGAAATCGTGAACAACTTGAGATTCCACTTCAATACGCAGTATGATGAGAAAGACTCTATTGGAAAGCGTTACCGCCGTCAGGATGCCATCGGTACTCCTTATTGCATTACTGTAGACCATCAGACGCTGGAAGACAACACCGTCACCCTGCGCAACCGTGATACCATGCAGCAGGAGCGTGTCGCTATTGACGACTTGACAGGCATCATCGAGGAGAGAGTAAGCATTACCTCTTTGTTGAAGACTTTAATTTAAACTACACATATATATATTCTATATCGAATGAGATTTATTACCAAGTTACTTCCAATAGCATTGTTGGCAATGACTTTCTTCTCTTCCTGTGAAGAGGTGAGTGAGGAGTCCAAATATGATAATTGGCAGGAGAGAAACGAAGACTTCATCAGTGAAGTGGCTGCTGCAACAGGTGAGTCTTATGTTGCTACACTGGAACAGGCCGTCAATATTCCCGTTGGCAAACTGTTCGCCATCAAGGATCAGTCCATTTCGACTACAGAGAAGACGGTTTACATCTATTGCAAGAAACTGCGCTCTGTTGCTGACGGACGTCGTCCTCTCTCTACCGAAGGCGTAAACTGCTTCTACTGTGGCTCGCTCATTACCGGAGATGTCTTTGACAAGAACTTCGACGGTTATCTCTCTACCGATGAGGGTGTGCTTGACGGTACGAAACGTCTTCCCAGTGAGTTCTGTTCGCCTACGACGTTCATGGTCGGTAGTGTTATCTCTGGCTGGACTGCTGCTCTCCAGTATATGCGTGAAGGAGAACGTTGGATGGTCTACATTCCTTGGAATGCCGCTTATGGAGAAAATACGACAAACGGCATTATGGGTTATTCATCCTTGACGTTTGATATAATATTGGACAAAGTGATAGATTGATATAGACTTACATTAACCTATATAGAGAAAGGCCGTTGCTTGGCAACGGCTTTTCTTGTTTCCAGACCATGACATACGAAATCACTCCTATTGCACATATTCGGACAGACTTTCAGTCGAAATTCGGGATTCCTCGTCAAAGTGGATTGGTGAACGAAACAGAAGGACGCATCATCTTCGAACCTCCTTACAGAGTGCCGGAGGCGTTGCGGGGATTAGAAGAGTTTTCCCACATCTGGCTACTTTGGGATTTCTCGGAAGTCCGTGACGTGCAAAAGTCCTGGTCGCCGACCGTCCGCCCGCCTCGCCTGGGTGGAAATACACGCATGGGAGTTTTCGCCACCCGTTCTCCTTTTCGTCCCAACAACATCGGCCTATCGTCCGTACAGCTGCTCCGCATAGCACTTCATACTCCGGAAGGCCCCATCCTGTATGTTCGGGGTGCCGACCTGCTGGACGGAACTCCTATCTTCGACATCAAGCCCTATCTGCCGTTCACAGATGCGCATCCAGATGCTTCAGGAGGTTTTACGGATGTGACGCATGTCGCGATGAAACCGTTAGAGGTCATCTTTCCGGCAGATGTAGAGTCTATTCTGGACGCAGAAAGACTTGTCGCCCTCCGAAAGATATTGGAGATGGATCCACGTCCGCATTATCAGCACGACGCAGAGAGGATATACGGCATTGCTTTTGCCGGGAAGAACGTCAGATTCAAGGTCTCTGCAAACACGCTCTTCGTGCTGGACATTGAGACGGTCGGCTGATGATGCCCCTCTCTGCTGTCAAATGAAGAGTCGGAGTTCTCTGCATTTACGGTTTTTTTGTATTTTTGTGAAGTTTAACCCCAGAAATCTATGATGAAATCACAACGCGCGCTTCACATTATCATTTCATTTCTCCCCATTATACTGTTGATAGGCTTCTTGACCTATGCAATCAAGGTGTTCGGAACCGATGTGAGTTCGGGTGCCAGCCAGATATGTCTTTTAGCGGCTTCGGCTGCTTGTGTTGGGGTCGGGATGTGCCTTTACCGCCATAAGTGGGAAGAGTTTGAGAAGGCCCTCTATCAGAAGGTCGGTGGAGTCAGTACCGCCATTTTCATCCTGCTTTCCATTGGAGCTATTTCGGGCTCCTGGATGATTAGCGGAGTAGTTCCCACGCTGATGTATTATGGCATACAGGTGATTCACCCGCAGTTCTTCCTGGTCTCGACAACCATAATCTGCGCCATCGTTTCCGTGATGACCGGCAGTTCGTGGACAACAGTGGCTACCATCGGTGTTGCCCTGATGGGTATAGGCCATGCGCAGGGATTTTCGGACGGGTGGATAGCGGGAGCCATTATCTCTGGAGCGTATTTTGGCGATAAGATGTCACCGCTCTCTGATACCACCGTTATCGCTTCTTCCTCGACAGGTACACCGCTCTTTATTCACATCAAGTACATGTTGTTTACCACAGTTCCGTCATTGTGTTGTGCTTTGGCGATATTTGCCATAGCGGGTTTCTCGCACCAAGTGAATGATTTTACCTCCATCGATGTCTATCTGGATGCCTTGAGCGGCAAGTTCAATATCACTCTTTGGTTGCTTATCGTGCCTCTCATCACTGGCATACTTATTGCTCGCAAGCAGCCTTCGCTCATCACGCTGTTTACATCGGCATTTGTTGCTATTCTGTTCGCACTGCTGTTCCAGCCACATTTGCTTGCTGAGATATCTGGCGATGGCTCTTTATGCAAGGGATGTTTCATGACGCTGTACGGACCGACACATCTGGACATCGGTACTCCGGACCTGAACCGGCTTATCGCAACCAAGGGAATGAGTGGCATGATGAACACCATCTGGATGTTGCTCTGTGCCATGTTCTTCGGAGCTACCATGGAGACGGGCGGCATGCTTGAGGGCATTACAACCTGCTTCGCTCGCTTTACCGGGCAGCGTGTTCCCATGGTCATCTCAACAGTCTGTAGCGGTATCTTCTTTGTCCTTGCCACAGCCGACCAGTATCTGGCGATAATACTTACCGGAAACATCTTCAAAAAGGAATACAGTCATAGAGGTTATGAGTCGAGACTGCTCAGTAGAACCATAGAGGATTCAGCCACCGTCACTTCTCCACTTGTGCCGTGGGCAGCATGTGGCATGGCTCAGTCGGCAGTATTAGGAGTACCTACGCTTGTTTATCTTCCATACTCTTTCTTCAACCTGATAAGTCCTGTAATGACCATCATCGTGGCTGCCACCGGCTACAAGATCTTCAGGAAGGAGAGTAGAGATATTTCACCAAGTCCGCAGGATGTCCGTTAAATGGGGTGTATTACCTTAACCCAGAATAGCCTTAGCTAAGCTAAGCCTGAAATGTCGGCAATTTGTCCGAATATCTTGCTTCTGCTTGAATTGGTTTCCCATCGAAACTGATTTTGTCAGTGTTCAAACCATATTCAAAAGGTTTTATTCTTGCTTAATACTACACTCTTTTGATAACGTCCCTTTGTGCTTATCCGTTTGCGCGATATTTAGGGCGCTCATCTCGATTGGCTTCTCCAATACGTGAGGTACTTGTGGGCTATTTGCAGGTGGTCGTGATGCTTGTGTACATAGGCAATGCTTTGGGCCGAGAGTGAGGGGATAAACTCCGGATGAGTGATGACCCACTCAAATTGTTCCTTCATTCGTTTCTCGTCAGGCGAAACGTTGATGATGGGTCGCAGGTTCAGTTCTCCTAAAATCTCATAGTTCTCTGGTTCGCCTCCGCTGACAACAACGATTCCTTGAGACATAGCAAGCAGTGCGTTCATCCCGGGCGTATAGCTGTAGAGTTGGTCGACAAGGACATCACAGTGGTCAAATAGTTTCAGATATTCTTTTTGGGGAACGTCCTGAACGACCTTTAGGCTGACTCTATCGCTATACTTTTCCTGTAGGGAGGACCATGCCTTCAGCATTTTATCCGTACCCTTTTCCTTGGTTTTACGACTTTGAATGCCGATGAGTACAGACAGCTTTTCGGGCTTCTCTCTTACTCGTGCGGGAAGTGCATCTGTGCGGATGGGCAGCGGAATGAAGCATGTCTTCTCTGGCAGATAATGGTGATAGGCCGTATAGTATTCCCATAGGCAGGCCACAATGCCATCAACCCGACTTGCGATGTGACGATTGGCGCGGGAGAAGGCTTTACCCAGTACGTAGGCATTGGGAAGCGGTTCGTTGTAATAGGGCGTAACAAAGTCGGAATAACGGAATAGGTTGGTCTCCGTGCAGGCTTTGGCATAGTAATAGTCCGCACCAAAAGCACCCAGGAAAACCTTTTTGTTGTGTTTTCGCAGGTAGTCAAAGATGAATAGCGAGTGTTCGGCCTTCAGACGCAGGAAGGAAGGATGGATGAGTTGCACAACATCATATCCCCGCCACCGGGGAAGGAGACGTAGGATACGTGCCAGATAACTCACGCCTTGCAGCAGAGAGTCATCTCTTCTCGACAAGTCCGTATCTCGTGGAATCTGCTGCCAGCCGCAACCGTCAGACGCAACGGTCACCACCTGACCCAAGGCGCGTAGGCCTTCGGCCAGGTGGTGATGCAGTCCGCTGAACTCACCGAGCAGTAAAATGCGCATGTGACTTTATTTGTTTCGCAGGTTCACCCATAAGCGGGCAAGCTGGTATTTGATGCCGTAAGGAGCCTTTGCAATAGGGAAGAGTCCTGCCTTTCTCAGGGTATCGACCACCTTTTGACGTTCAGCCTTCGAAATCTCTTCGCGTCGCATTCTGGTAAAGCAGTCCAGGGTGAGAAAACGCAGACGCCGCAAGGCATCGGGGTGTTTCTTGACGATTTGCTGCACCCTGAGAAGCATGCTGCAAAAGTCACTGATGCGCTTGGAACAGGCTTCGGTACTGCTGTCGTTCATCAAGGAGTTTGCGCGCAGCTTGTACATATAGAGCGGGTAGTCCGAAATCATGGTACGTCGTGCCAGACAATAGGCTTTCAAGGTGAAATCCTCATCTTCGTGCATGCAATTCTCGGCAAAGGTCAACTTGTTCTTCTTCAGGAAGTGTAGGCGGAAGAAGTGCCGGCAGGCACTGCCTGTAAAGTTATGCTTCCTGACAAATTCCTTCCCGTGTGCATACATTTGGTAGGAGACGGTCTGTGGCACTCGTTCTCCAGCAGAGAAGTCCACGCTCATGATGTCGGGCAGATACTCTTCTAAAATGTTCAGACATGGCTTCAACCCTTCATAGGCCAACTCATCGTCAGCATCAAGGAACATTACATATTCTCCTTTTGCCTGGGCTACTCCCAGGTTTCGGGCTCCGCCCAAGCCTTTCGAGCCATCGGTCACCAGAATGATTTCATAGTCTTCCCCTTCCGTCAGCTGCTGGTGTGAACGGACTGACGACAGGCAATCATTCAGCAAGTCTTTCTCGGCATTGCCAAAAAACGGAATAATAATGGATAGCATCATGTCTGTGTCTCCTTTTTTTAAAACGTTACTGTAAGGTATAACTCTTGCCTGCTTCTGTCTGCAGGGTGATGAAGTATGTGTCAGCGGGTTGGGACACGTTGACTGCCTTAGCATTTACAATCGGCGTGACGTTGCCCACAAACATCATCGGATTTTCCTCACTGCATGTCGGCATAGTTGTCGTTGTGCCGTTGAGCGGCGTATGGCAACGCACTATACAACTGCCACCGAGGGTTGAGTGTATCTTGAGAGAGGTAATCTCCTTGTTTTTCCACGTCATATCGATAACGAAGCCTCCTCGTGCTCTCAAGCCGGTAACAGAACCGGATGACCACACATCGGGTAGTGCGGGAAGCAGATGTATCTCTCCGTCATGGCTTTGCAGCAGCATTTCGGCAATGCCGGCTGTTCCGCCGAAGTTCCCGTCTATCTGGAATGGTGGGTGGGCATCGAATAGGTTGGCGTACGTGCCACCACCTTTCATGACTACTCCCGTCACATTCACGTACTTCAATCCGTTGCGCAACATCTTGTAGGCATGATTACCGTCTTGCAGGCGTGCCCACAGACTAATCTTCCATGCCATGGCCCAACCTGTTCCACCATCACCTCTGATGGCCAGTGACTGTTTGCAGGCGTCTATGGCTGCTCTGTCGCGCTTCATCAGAATCTGCTTGCCGGGATAGAGCCCAAACAAATGAGAGACGTGCCGGTGTTGAGGGTCAACGTCTTCAAAGTCCTTGTCCCACTCCTGGAGTTGTCCCTTGCTCCCAACGTGGAAGGGGTAGAGTTTGGCTAAACGTTCGTTTACCTCGGTGCATAATTCATCCTTGCCCAGTATTTTAGAGGTCTGGAGATAGTTGGTCAGCAGGTCATACACCAGCGACATGTCCATGGTCGTGGCTTTGGTAACTTCGCCTGTTCTTTTCTTTCCGGTCTCGTCCACATAATAGAAGTTGTTTTCGGGCGAAGTGGACGGACTGGTGACCCAGTAGCCCGAAGTGTCTTTTTGCATCCATGCCAATGCGAACTTCACGGCTCCCTGCATGATGGGGTAAGCCTTCTGCTCCAAGAATGCACGGTCTCCGGTGAAGGCGTAGTGTTCCCACAAATGCTGGCAGAACCAGATACCGGCCATTGGCCAGCACGACCATCGCACAGAGCCTTTTACATCCCAGTCGTAGCCTCCTGTCGGACAAGTCTGTGCCCACACGTCAGCGTTGTGATGTGCCAGCCAGGCATCCTTGATGCCATAGTTCACCTCTGCAGTCTCGCGACCGTTCACCGTAAGTTTCTCGATGAACGAGTGCAACGGCTCGGTACATTCGGAGAGGTTAGTCACTTCTGCCGGCCAGTAATTCATTTCTGTGTTGATATTGGTCGTGTAGTTGCTACCCCAAGGTGGCTGGATGTGGTGATTCCATATGCCTTGCAAATTGGATGGCAGACATCCGGGGCGTGAGGATGCAATGGTCAGGTAACGGCCGAACTGGAAGTAGAGTTCAACAAGGTGCTGATTGGAGTCGTCTTGATGAAACGCCTCCAGCCGCTTGTCTGTCGGGATGTTGTCCTTCTTCTTCTCGTCACCTATCTTGAGTGTTACGCGGTTAAAGAGCTCTTGATAGTCGGCAATGTGAGCCTTGAGCAACTCTTCATATTTCTGGGATGAGGCCTTTGAGAGGGTCTGTTCATTAAAGGCCACATAGTCTTTCCCTTTTGTCACCGGGTCCTTGTCTGTCCCATTGTAGGAGGTTGCCCCGGAGAGCAGGATAACGACTTCTGAGGCACGGTCTACATGCAACACGTTGCCGTTGGCACTTACCTTTCCTCCCTTTGCCTCCACTTGCAGGTCGATGCCGAATCTCATGCCCTTTGCCGAGTCGTAGGTCACGGTTGCGTCACGGGTTCCTACGTATGAAGGTGCTTCGCCTGTGAGCCGGAGGCGGTTGTTGCTTATGCTTTGCACGTCAAAATGCAGGTCGCAGTCAAGGCTTGCATCGAACGATAGTGCCTGTGGTCGGTTTGCCTTGTATCTGACCACCATCACTTGATTGGGATAGGAGATGAATGAGGTGCGTACATATTGTACTCCGTTCATCGAGAACCTGACAGTTGAGGTTGCTGTCTCCAAATCCAGGTCACGATAGAAGTTTTTCACTTCGCCTTTCTTCTCCGTACGGATTTTCAGGAAGCCGAGCGGTTCATAACGACTCGTATAGGGGCCGTGGGCGTTTCCTTTCCAGAGAACGCGTGCCGTTTCGTAATCTCCCCGGTTGATAGCATCGCGAATGGCCGGCAGCACTGCCTTGGCCTTTGGATTGGTCCACACATCGACTTTGGATGTCCAAAGCGATTCTTCATTCAATTGGTATACCTCGTCCAACGGGTTGCCGTACACCATGGCACCCAGTCGGCCATTACCCAAGGGGAGTGCTTCTTCCCATTGTCCTGCCGGTCGCTCGTACCAGAGCTTCAGGTCGCCGGCGTAGGAGAAAGATATCCCCATCCACATAAATAGCAATAATACAAACTTTTTCATGTCATTAAATTTATTGATTCTGTCAACAAAGATATAACAAAGAAATGAAAGTACCTCTAAATGGATGTCGGGAAAAGACAACGAGGCTGCGTTGGGCAGCCTCGTTGAGGAAGATGGTTAGAAGATTTCTTCTGACCGATGTCAATCAAAGTGTTTAATTCGTTCCGTGATAGATGGTGGACTGCTATGCGCCGGCAGAATAGCGTCTTTGGGGAATGCGGAGCTGAATCTTATTTCCCCTTAGTCCTCGTGATGAGGATGACGGCATCAGCCTTTTTCCCGGTTTCCTCGCAGTATTTCTCGTAAATTTCACCAGACTTGACGACTGTTATTTGTTCAATCGACTGTGGGTTGATTTGGTTCAACTCCTCGAGGTTTTCTGTTGAAAGGACTTTTCCGTCTACAACAATGATTTTGTTGCCAGTTGCACTTTTCTCAAAATTCTTCTTGATTACAAGAGTGTTGGCCTGCTTTTTGGGGGTATTTTTGAACATTATTGGTATGGTGAAAGCCACGTCAATGGGTTTTCCTCCGCTCATGCCCGGTTCCCATTTGGGCATGAGTCTGATTATGCGAAGAGCTTCTTCTGTAAACAGTTCGTGGGGAGATTTCAGTACCTCAGTATCGGCTATTGTGCCGTCCGCTTTCACTACAAATTTAGCAATAACGCGACCTTCTATGCCGGCTTCTTTTAGAGAGGGTGGGAACTTGATATTCTGGCCAATAAAAGACTTCAGTTCTGCAAGACCACCGGGGAATTCGGGCATTTTATCAATATTGTCGTCTGATTCATTCTGTGCCTTTTGTTGCTTTCCTTTCACGGACGGTTCGTCAATTTTGACAATTGTTTGGGTGCGCACGGTGTCTGCGGATAGGTGCTGTCTCTCGGTCTCGTTTGCATCAGAGGGCGTTACATCCCGACTTCCGGCATTACGGGCTGATACGGCAAAGGCAATAAGCATCATGGGTAGAAGGGTGGCGTACTTTGGCCATGAGAGTCCCTCCTTGTGAGTGTTGTTCATCATCATAATTCTAAGTTTAAGTTTGTTAAATCCAAGTCCATTGACAATGGCAAGTCTGACGGGCCCTGTCGCTTTGCTAATCAATAGATATTGGTATTGTTTCATGTCAAATCCTTTTTTCACTACAGCCGCATCGGCTTCGTATTCGTGAATTTCGTTCAGGGTGTCGGATAGTAGCCACACCAAGGGATTGAACCACTGGATGACCTGACACAGGATCATCAGTATCTTGTCCCAGCTGTGTCGGTAGTCTACGTGTGCCTGTTCGTGGGTCAGAATAACGTCACCGTTGGCCTGCAGGTCTTCTTCCGAGATGTAGATATTATTCATCCAGCTGAAGGAGGGGAAGGGCGAGTTGATGTGAAAGAGGTATGTGCTTCTGCCTATCTGTTCCTTCCCTGCGTGGTTTCTGCGGATGTGCAATAGCAGTCTTGTGAAGGCTGTTATCTGAAAGATGAGAATCGCAAGTACGCCGACCAGCCACACAGAGGCAAGCAGTGACGTGATGGAGAAGCGAGACGGTGCTTCGGCCTGTAGGGATTGGGCGTCTGCTGAAATGCCGCTGATGTCTACCAGTACGGTAGAACTTTCTGCCGGTGTGTAGTAGAGGCCAAAGTTCACCGGAAAGGTGTGCGGAAGCAGCGGAAGCAACAGTCCGGAGAGCATGATGAGAATGAGCAGCGCACGGTTGAGGTGAAAGTGCCGATCAGATTTCAGCATGAACTGGAAGGGTACGAACAGTAGGCTGAAGCATATTGCCGACTGCAGGAGATAGGTTATCAGTGGTTCTGCCATTTTTGTATAGTCTTTATCTTTTAATCATGTCGAGCAGTTCTTTCAGGTCTTCTTCCGAGATGTTCTCTTCCCTGACGAAGAAGTTCAGCAGCGACTTGGCTGAACCGGCAAACAGCGTCTTTTTCACTTCGCGTATGGTGCGGCGGCTGTAGGTCTCTTTGCTGATGAGCGGGAAGAAGGTATATGAGCGCCCGCTACCTGTCTTCTCGGCCTTCAGATAACCTTTCTTCTCCAGTATCTTCATGAAAGTGGCTACGGTGGTGTAGGCCGGCTTAGGCTCTTTATACTGCTCAAGTACTTCGGCGACGGACAATCCCTTGTGTTGGTCCCATATAAGGTTCATGATTGTCATCTCGGCTTTTGTCAAGGTCTCGTTTCTCATGATTGAAAGTGTTTTTAATGTTTTTTTCTGCTTACAAAGGAAATACTAAGTTTTTAGTATACTATAGTTTTAGTAGCAAAAAAATAATCTGGCTACCTCATATTTAACGTACATTGTTCGTAGTTTCTGCTCGCTTATTAGTAATTAACAGTATTATAGGATAGTCATCGCCTATTGCTTGCAGTCAACACATTGAGATGCCTCTGATGATATCGATTGGCGTAATACGTGCCATGGTTGTTTTTCCTCAAAGCCAGCGCAGAGGTAGAGTCTGCCGACCATTTGTATGCCGTTGAGGACGGTTTTAGAAAACAGTACGCTGATTCCGGGGGAGAGAGTCAAAGAGACTAAGAGTCAAAGCGACTAAGAGACAAAGAGTCAACAAGTCAACAAGTCGAAGAGCGTTGGCTTACGCTATCGTTATCGCTATCGCTTACAAGGCTCCTCAATGAGTCCTCATCGCTCCTCATCGCGGAGGCTGATGAATACCCGTCCGAATCACACCAGCAAAGGTACGGCTCATTCCGACCGTATGCAATAGTTGTCCCGAGAGTTGAAGGCATTCTGTCCCGGATGTTGTGCATTCAAAATGTAGAGCAGTGAAAATGTGAAAATGTTAATTTGTTAATTTCACGGCGCACCCGAC
>JAQXZK010000139.1 GCA_029227175.1 Bacteroidales bacterium
GTATTGCCCTGATCGCGCAGGCTTTTCAGCGTCGCAAGCAGCTTGTCGTTATCACGCTGGTGAAGTCCAATGGACGGCTCATCAAGAATATACAGCACGCCCATCAGCGACGAACCGATCTGTGTGGCCAACCGGATACGCTGGCTTTCCCCTCCCGATAGGGTCACCGACGAACGGTTGAGCGAGAGATAGTCAAGACCCACGTCAAGTAGGAAGCGAAGGCGGGTTCGTATCTCTTTGAGTATCTCAGAGGCTATCTGTCTTTGCTTCTCCGAGAGATGTTCCTCAACGGTCTCCAACCACTGATAAAGGTCGGATAGGTCCATCTTGGAAAGTTCATTGATATTCTTGTCGTGAATGCGATAAGACAAAGCCTCCTTGTTCAATCGTGCGCCATGGCACTCCGGACACTCGCAGGTCTTGGCAAACTGCTCCGCCCACTTCTGAGCCGTTGCCGATGCGTCATCTTCCTGCTGCATCTGGATGAACTTAACAATGCCTTCATACGTAACAAAGAGGTCAGAAGTGGTCCCGATGAGCTGACTCTTGATTTTAATACGCTCCTGCGAGCCATACAGGACCTCATCGATAGCCTCATCCGGGAGTTCCGAGATCGGAGTATGCAAAGTAGCCTCATACTTCTCAAGCAAAGCAGCTATCTGCCAGAATATCATGGTCTGCTTGGCCTTACCTAACGGAACAATAGCACCTTCAGCAATTGACTTCTCTCGGTCGGGGATAATCTTGTTCACATCGACCAGACTGACCACACCCAGTCCTTTACACTTGGGGCATGCCCCTAATGGAGAATTGAACGAAAAGTTATGCGGAGCAGGGTCTCGATATGAGATTCCTGTAACCGGACACATAAGGCGGCGACTGTAATATCGTGCGTCCTGAGTGGCCACGTCAAGGATACGCACCAAGCCGTCTCCCTGACGCATGGCTGTTGCCACCGTTTTCTTCAAACGCTCCATATCCTTCTCCGTCGGGACAAGTTTGTCTATCACCACCTCAATATCGTGATTCTTGTAACGATCGAGTTTCATGCCCGGAAGAGCCTCAACTACCTCTCCGTCCACCCGAACATAGAGATAACCCTTCTTGCGCACACTCTCAAAGAGTTCTCGATAATGCCCCTTACGGTTCTGCACCAAAGGGGCAAGAATATAAATGCGCTTCTGACCGTAACGCTCAAGAATAAGTTGAAGCACCTGCTCCTCGGTATAACGCACCATCTTCTCTCCCGACAGATAAGAATAAGCCTCTCCTGCACGAGCAAAGAGCAGACGCATATAGTCATAAATCTCAGTCGTCGTACCCACCGTCGAACGAGGATTCTTATTGGTGGTCTTCTGCTCGATACTGATAACCGGACTAAGCCCCGTTATCTTGTCGACGTCAGGTCTCTGCAAGTTTCCAAGGAAATTACGTGCGTAAGCCGAGAAAGTCTCTATATAACGACGTTGTCCCTCCGCAAAAATCGTATCAAAAGCGAGTGACGATTTTCCGCTGCCACTCAATCCCGTAATGACAGAAAGGCTGTTGCGGGGAATCTGAACATCAATATCCTTCAAATTGTTGACTCGCGCACCGAGAACATCTATGTAGTTTATATTGTCAGACATCAGCAAAATCACTTTTATTAACGCAAAATTACGACAATATTATTTCTTAACCTAATCATTTTTGTGAAAGGACAGTTTATTCTTAACTTTGCGCACATTACATTAAAAGACACCTATTGAATATGAAAGCAAAATTGACACCATTCATAAAAATACATCTTCTGTTGCTGTTGTTTTGTGCGTGTTTCCTCTTTACCGGTACCTTGTGTGCACAGGTCAACACACCGTCATTCATCACTCACACCATAGAGAAAGGCCAAAGTCTATACTCCATTGCTGCAATGTATGGAGTAGAACAAAGCGAAATCATCAAATACAACCCCAAATGCGACGAGAAGATTATTGCCGGACAAACCCTTCAGATTCCGGTTCCCGCCAATAATGAGACACTGGCTGCCAACGGCACATTCCACACCATTACGCAAGGCGAAACGCTTTACCAGTTGACCGTTCGGTATGGCGTAACAGCCCAAGCCATCTGTAGGGCAAATCCCGGTTTGAGTGCCACGAATTTTAAAATTGGACAGGTAGTGCGCATCCCCCGGCAGGAGACTACGACCGAAACCGGAGAGGCCTCTCCTGCCCCTACTATGAATAAGCAGCAGACATCCACTGCCAACATCAAGGAGGCTGTCAAGCCACGCTGCCGCGAAATGCACAAGGTACAAAAGAAAGAAACCATCTACACCCTCTGCCGAATGTACGGCATCACCGAAGAGGAACTGAAGCTGGCAAACCCCGAATTAAACAAGAAGCCATTGAAGAAAGGCATGCTGCTCTGCATCCCTTACACCCATGTGCCGGCCACAAACATCAGCTCCTCCGGCAGCAGTAACGACGAACAAAGCAACAGAGAACTTTTCCGTAACAATGCCAAGGAAGCCAAACGCTACTCCACCATACGTTGCGCTCTGATTCTTCCCTTCCTCGATGGCATTCCGGACAAAGACAAGGCACGCGCTGTGGAATACTACGAAGGATTCCTCATCAGTTTGGACAGCCTGAAACACCAGGGAGTAAACATAGACTTGTACACCTACAACGAAGGAACGGAAACCGCTTCTATCAACCCCATCCTGAACAAACCTGAGATGAAAGATATGCACATCATCTTTGGGCCGTTCTACCAGAAACACATCAAGCCATTGGCTGATTTTGCCCAGGCAAACAGCATCTCGCTTGTCGTACCGTTCACCGGTAAGGACAACACCGTGTTCAACAACCCATTTGTTTACCAAATCAACACCCCGCAATCATACCTTTACAGTGACGTATACGACCACTTCTCCCGAAATTTCCCCAATGCAAAAGTCATTTTCGTGGAAGCCACACAAGGAGTTCCCGAGAAAGCCGAGTTCATCAAAGGATTCAAGATTCACCTCTCGCATCGAGGTGTTGATTACAAATTGCTACCCGAGACGGCTGTCACCTCACAGTATGCCGCTGCGATGGACAAGAACGGACAACCAACCATCTTCATCCCGACAAGCGGAAGCAACCTCACTCTGATAAAAATACTCCCGCAACTCAAACTGCTGATACGTGAGAATCCTGACGCCAATGTTCATCTCTTCGGTTTTCCCGAATGGCAGACCTACACCAAGGACCATCTGGAGACATTCTTCGAGATTGACACCTACTTCTACACCTCTTTCTATACCAACAATCTGCTGCCGGCATCCCTGAACTTCACCCGAAAGTACTTGCGCTGGTATGGCAAGGAAATGGACGACCGCTACCCGAAGTATGGTATGTTGGGATTTGACACCGGTTATTACTTCCTCAAGGGACTCTCCAAATACGGCAACTTATTTGAGCAGGAACTGCACTCGTTCAATCTTCCTCCCGTCCAGACCGGATTCAAATTCAGTCGCGTAAACAACTGGGGTGGATTTGTCAACCGTAAGGTGTTCTTTATTCACCTGAGCAGAGATTATCGTATGGAAAGACTTGACTTTGACTAACTCGACACAACATGCACAGACACACACTTCGACTCTCTGCTCTTCTTTTTGGCTTGCTCACCAGTTTGTCCTTACACGCACAGTTAGGCGACCTTCGAAACAACTTCTCCATTGGTTTCGGAGGCGGCATAAACATGAGTTCGGTCAGCTTCAACCCCTCTGTCAAACAAAACAGCCTGAGCGGTATTCAAGGCGGCTTGTGTGCCCGATATATCTCGGAGCGATGGTTCAAAATGCTCTGCGGAGCACAAGTTGAAATCAATTTCTCCCAACGAGGTTGGAGCGAGTTCTACAAAGACTATCCCACATTAGTCTACCAACGCAAGATGAACTACATGGAAATACCTTTCCTGGCACATCTGGCATTCGGAAAAGAGAAAGGCCTGCAGTTCTTCGTCCATCTGGGACCTCAGATAGGATTCTTCCTCTCTGACTCAGAGACCCAAAGCGGTGACTGGAATGCACCGGCCAATGACAACATCAACATCGAAACCACCCAACACAGCAAGCCTCTTGACACAAAGTTTGACTATGGCATTGTAGGAGGAGGTGGAATCGAACTCCGCACAAAAATAGGGAACTTCCAGGCCGAAGGAAGATACTATTATGCCCTTTCCGACTTTTTTGACAACACGAAGAAGGGCTATTTCGGTCGGTCAGCCCACAATGTAATCGGCATACGAATCGCCTACTTGTTCGACCTGACCAAATGAGTCATTATCAAGAAAAACTATTCAATGAGATAATATATAATATGAAAAGCTTGTTGATAAAAGATACGACAATCAGCGAACGCATAGAGATTGTAAAGAATGCGCTGAACTTTGGAGGTGGAGAGTGCGAAGGAATTGACATGGAAGACATGTACGACAGCTACATCCTCGGCAAGAAAGAGCTGGCTGAAATCAATATGGAATTTAGTCAGAAGTACGCAGGAAGCATCATGGCACATCCGGAAGAAGGTATCAAAGAGTGCAATACCAAGTTCTTCTGAATGCTATAGAAAACCGCATACCTCGGGAATTTCCCTACACATAAGAAACTGATACAATGAGACAAAACAGGCTCCTTTTATTTTGCTGCATGGCGTTGGCTATGGCTTGAATCGGGCAGACTGGAGTTATATCCCAGGCGGTGTTATTTCCGGCACAGCCCTGATTCGTCCCGACTTTCCTGAGTTACTCACCTTCCCCTTTCTGTGGCAACAGACGGAATACGTTTTAGGTGGAGGTTCGAGCCATTACATGTTCTTAGTACTTGCCGTGAAGCACCTCATGGGAACGGCTACTCATTAGCCATTCTCCAGAGGGCAAGAAAAGAAGCCCGGGTTATATCTACCAATTTGGGATAGTTCAGCAAGTGAGGATGGTCACTTGGCTTGTGATAATCGGGATGTCCATCAGTATGATACCATATAATAGGAATCTGGTGACGTGCAAAATAGCTATTGTCACTACCTCCGACCGGATTATCCCACGAGCGATAGTTCGGCTCCAGTTGTAAGCCACGCTGCCGGATGTCGTCCTTGAGCCATTGACCATATTCCGGATGAGAAGCCGTGTAGAAATAAACCACATGCCTGGGACGGTCTGGTTTGTTGTCTCGTCCTATCATGTCATAATTCAGGTATCCTTTTATCTGGTTGATATACGAACATTGTTGCACGAAGTACTTAGAGCCGAGAAGACCGCGCTCCTCTCCATCCCAAAAAGCGAAGATGACATTGCGCAAAGGCTTCTTTCCCGACTCACGAAAGGCACGAGCCAGCTGCAATACGGCCGACACGCCTGAGGCATTATCGTCCGCCCCATTGTAAATCCGGTCACCTTCCAATGCCACATCCATTCCCAAATGATCATAATGCGCACCGACAATGACATATTCGTCGGAAAGTTCACCGGGAATCATACCTATCACATTCTGCATCCGGAGTTTCTGATGAACATCCTGACAGAAAAGCGCGATACTGTCAGGATGAACATCAAAACGCCCACGTTGCTGGCGTTCCCGACGATAGGCATCAAAACACTGATAATAGTCTTCGAAAAGCGGCTCAATGCCTATGAGTTTAAGCTGGGTAGCCAGATAACGGGCTGCAACACGCCCATCGTGCGTACCACTCTCTCTCCCTTGTAACTCATCACTGGCAAGAAATGCTATATGTGCTTCTGCCATCGTGCGATTGATAGTAGCATAACCTTTCTCGAGCGGCAACAAATCCTTCTGCCTGCTCTTCTGTGCCGAGGCAGTCAGACACAAGACGCCCAACAGTACAATTATAGTGATCCTTTTCACGGCTTGAAATCAATTCTACTATCTAAGCAGTACGTTAGCGGAAACGAATGCCACGCACCTCACTGAGATGGCCCTTCGAGTCTACGGTCACAGGTATAAAGGTTGTGACCCAATTCGTGTCGAGAAGTATCGGACAATACAGACGGACTGTATTCTTTCCCGCCTTGAGAGCAATCTTCTTCGGAGCACGCATCCAGCAGAACTGCTCGTCCGTATAAGGAATCTCGGCCGGTGCACTTCCCCACGTGTCATAATAGTAAGTATACTTCTCCGGCTCATTCCATGGCTCGGGAAATATTTCTTCTCCATTGACGAAAACGCGACCGTCCATCTCCCAATAACCCTGATGACCTATGCCAGGTGACTTACGGTTAGAACGTGCCGGAACGTCAAAACCGATCATCACACTTATCACGGTATCACGCTCGGCATAAAGTATCGTCTCAGCCCATGCATCCATAGTCGGAAGGACTTTTACCTGATGCTTGGCACAGATTGCGTTAAAATCAAGGACGCCACCCCACGCTGTGACCCATTCCATTTGGGAGACATCTGTTCCACGACGCTGGGGTAAGGTTACCTGCCACTTCATGTCACGGTTTGAAACCCAACGCATATCCCAATCGTACAGTTGATGGTCACGATGGTATGCCAACCGGCTTTCAAAGTCCTGCAAGCGAGCATAGAGGTCTGTACCGGGCTCAGGCGAAAGTGTTTCGTCAGTCAATTCCGTCACACCGGGGCCTCCGCACCAAATGCGTTCGGCAAAGGCCAACAAGCCATTGGTCGCTCCATTGTGTGCAAAGAGCTTCTCCTTGTCGTCTATGCGGACATCATTCCACAAACACAAGATTCCACCCAATGCTTTCTCATTTCCTTCATTGACAGCACAGAACTGGTGCTGCAGGTATTTGGTCACATTCTGAACCGGATGAACACCATTGAGATAGCCATGATAAGAATCTATATATCTCTTCTCATAGCCGGACTGTCGGATGGACTCGGCAACCTGTCCACGCCAAACCTGTCCGATAGTGACACCATCACTGGGCAACCCCGGATCCCAAGCTATCGGGGTTCGACCACCTTCACGCAAGATATTCTCGCAAAATGCCATAAACCCCTTGGGGTCACTTACGCGCACCTCGTCAGAACCAATGTGCAGATATGGGCAGTCTTCAACCGGAATCTCCGCCATAAACTCCTTCAAGCAAGCCTCAAGCACTTTCATACCCTCGGGAGTTGCCATCTTGAAACCAAACGTTGTAAGGAAATACTCACTATGTCCGGGCATGTCAATCTCAGGAATAACAAGTACTCCCCGCTCACGCGCATAACGTATGACGTCACGTATCTCGTCATAGGTGTAGAACTTGCCTTCATCACGCCCTGCACGTTGAAATCTGGCATCATTCAGTTGCGGATAGGCATGACACTCTATGCGCCAGGCTGGGTTATCCGTCAAGTGCCAATGAAAGACATTCAACTTGTAGGCCGAGAAGAGGTCTATTTCCTTTTTGAGCAACGCCACGGGACGGAAGTTTCGTCCAGTGTCGTGCATGAAACCACGGATCTTGAACGACGGATAGTCCTTGATACTCACCTGAGGAGTTTTTCCGTCCTCGTCCTGCAGTTGAGCCAAGGTAGCTTTGGCCCACACAAGTCCCTGTGCGGTAGTGGCACGCAACACTGCTTTGCTTCCACGTATGTCAAGCGTATAGCCCTCCTCAGGCAACGAAAGACGAGTGTCTACCTTAGCATCCACAGTCGTAATCTTCGACTTGCGTTGAGACTTGTATACCAGAGATTTGGGAGTCGGAATGAGTTGTTGAGCAAAAAGGACTGATACCAGCATGAAGCCAACCAAAGAGCATAGTGTTCGTTTCATTTTTTTTAGATTTTAAGTTTTCTTGTGGACAAAGATAGTGCAAACCGAGGGCAGAATAAAATAAGTTTACTTATTTTTTATGCCGAGGTGAAGCCTATCTTATCAAAAGATAGTGCAAACCGAGGGCAGAATAAAATAAGTTTACTTATTTTTTATGCCGAGGTGAAGCCTGGCTTATCAAAAGATAGTGCAAACCGAGGGCAGAATAAAATAAGCTTGATTATTTTTTATGCCGAGATGCAGCCTATCTTATCAAAAAGACACATGAGTTCGGAATAAGAATCGCATATGTGAATATTAATATTTAACGTAAGTTCGACAAATTATAAATGATTAGAAAAGATCAGGTTGAGACGGGATACTTGTCTGAGTTGCCTCTGATGATGTCGATTGGCGTAATACGTGCCATGGTTGTTTTTCC
>JAQXZK010000140.1 GCA_029227175.1 Bacteroidales bacterium
CAAGGCCTTCATACATATTTATGTTGCTGCTACGATTCATAGTGCAAAGGTACTAACTTTGGGGGCAATTATGTATCGTTTAGCAACAGTTTTGGGTTAGCGTCCGTACACCCTCCCCACAGGGTTTGTCGGTTGCGCCCACACTTTCAAGAATTCTTCAGGGGAGAGAGGTCTCAAGCTCTTACTGATAAGTCCGAAATTCTCTGCCATTGCATGGAGCGGATGCTTTTCTTATGGCTGATATAAAACGAGAAAACTTCGACTGAAATCTTCATTGGAAAGAAATGCCAATTTTGTGTTTTTGGCACGGATTTTGTTCTTTACATATTGTCTTTAATTATATATTGCGAATGAATAATCAATTCTCACAACTCATATCAGTTGTTCTCAGTCATAGCCGCGAAGCAGCAAGCCGTTTGAGGAACAAAAGTATCTATCCGGATCATCTCATGTTAGGCATTCTTGCAGATGAGAACAATAGGGTTATCCGTATTCTTCAGAAGCTTCATATAGACATACAATTCCTGAAACAGAATATCGAAGAGGCGCTCAAAGAGACGGAAATAAACAAAGAAGAAGAAAGCATAGAGGTATCTCTGTCTGCATCATCAAGTAAGATATTGAAGATGAGCATACTTGAAGCCAGGGTTTTAGGAGATTCATGCGCCGATGTAGAACACTTGTTCTTGGCGTTGATGAAAGATAGAGAGAGTAAGACATCGGATTATCTCGAGTCACAGCAAGTGGACTATGACGTCATATATAGAGAGCTTTCCTGCAAGCCATCCAATACGGCAACACCCAAGTCGGGCATGAATTTCGATGATGACGATGATGACACCATTGACGAGCCTCATGCTGGAAGCAGTGGTGCCTCTCGTACTGAAGCGGACAGGACAACACGTGTGGGCACACCTTCGTCCAACGACACACCGGTGCTCGACAATTTTGGTACTGACATCACCCTCTTGGCTGCTCAGGACAAACTCGACCCGGTCATAGGAAGAGAGCATGAGATAGAACGTATCATACAAATTCTGAGTAGAAGAAAGAAAAACAATCCGGTACTCATTGGCGAACCCGGTGTCGGGAAGTCGGCCATTGTAGAAGGACTTGCCCTCCGCATTGCACAGCGCAAGGTGTCGCGCATCCTCTTCAACAAACGTGTCATCATGCTTGACATGGCATCGGTTGTTGCCGGTACAAAATATCGTGGACAGTTTGAGGAGCGCATCCGTGCCATCATCAACGAGCTGCAAAAGAATCCCAATGTAATTCTCTTCATTGACGAAATACACACCATCGTGGGTGCCGGTTCGGCTGCCGGTTCTATGGATGCTGCCAATATGCTCAAACCTGCATTGGCCCGTGGAGAGATTCAATGCATCGGTGCTACAACGCTGGACGAATACCGAAAGACCATAGAAAAGGACGGAGCCCTGGAACGCCGCTTCCAGAAGATTGTAGTAGAGCCCACATCCATGTCAGACACCCTACAGATACTCCGCAATATCAAGGATAAATACGAGGAACACCACTATGTGACCTACACTGACGAAGCCCTGGATGCCTGCGTAAGGTTGACCGAACGATATATCTCGGACCGTAGTTTTCCGGACAAAGCCATTGACGCCATGGACGAAGCCGGTTCACGCACACACGTCAGCAACATATCCGCTCCGAAGGACATCGAAGAAAAGGAAAAAGAAATTGATGAGGTGAATCGCCTGAAGACAGAGGCTGTGATGTCCCAGAACTTCGAATTGGCAGCCGGCTATCGAGACAAGGGAAAGAAGCTCGCAGTCGAGTTGGAAACCATGAAGAAGGAATGGGAAAGCAAGTTGCAAAGAGAACGAAAACTTGTGGATGTAGACGCCATTGAGACGGTTGTATCCATGATGTCGGGTGTTCCGGTACAACGAATGAAAGACTCGGAAGGAGTGCGCCTGAGCGAGATGCGTGAGACCTTGCAGGCTAAGGTTATCGCACAGGATGAAGCCATCGACAAACTGGTCAAGGCTATCATGCGTAGCCGTGTCGGGTTGAAAGACCCAAACCGCCCCATTGGTTCATTCCTCTTCTTAGGGCCTACCGGTGTAGGAAAGACCTATCTGACCAAGCAGTTGGCCAAGTGCATGTTTGGATCGGCTGACGCATTGATTCGCGTGGATATGAGCGAATACATGGAAAAATTTACGGTTTCGCGCATGATTGGTGCTGCCCCGGGTTACGTGGGTTATGAAGAGGGCGGACAACTTACGGAGAAGGTGAGACGCAAACCCTACTCTATCGTGCTGCTCGACGAGATTGAGAAGGCACATTCAGACGTATACAACATTCTGTTGCAGGTGCTGGACGAAGGACGACTTACCGACAACACCGGTCGTACCATTGATTTCAAGAATACAGTCATCATCATGACATCCAACATCGGTACCCGACAACTGAAGGATTTCGGCCAGGGAGTCGGCTTCACTGCCCCCAATGGTTTGGACAAGAAACATGCTCGTGAAGTGATTCAGAAGTCGTTGCAGAAGAGCTTCTCGCCCGAGTTCCTCAACCGTCTCGATGAAATCATCATCTTCGACCAACTTTCTCCGGAAGCCATTGTCAAGATAGTCGATGTGGAAGCAAAAGGCCTGCTTGACCGCATTGTGGCACTGGGATATCAGGTTGAACTCACAGACCAGGCGAAACACTTCCTAGCCAAGAAGGGCTATGACGTACAATATGGTGCGCGTCCGCTTCACCGGGCCATTCAGACCTATATAGAAGATCCCTTGTCCGAACTGATGGTTTCTGCCCAACTGGTTCCGGGAGACAAAATCGTCATCGATGCAGCAGACGAATCCGACAAGTTAGATATTCACAAAGGCTAAAAAACAATGACAAAAGCGACAAATTGTCAGTCGGCTACTTGTTGGCACTCCATTTGTCGTACATATTTAGAATTTAAATAAAAAACAAAACTAACAGATATGCAAAAAGGAAATATCGGGGTAACAACCGAGAACATATTCCCCGTCATCAAAAAGTTCTTGTATAGCGAAAATGAAATTTTCCTTCGCGAAATAGTTTCCAATGCCGTTGATGCAAGCCAGAAACTCAAGACATTGGCTTCAATCGGTGAGTTCAAGGGTGAACTGGGTGACTTGACCGTACATGTAACCTTAGGCAAGGATACCATTACCATTTCAGACCGCGGTATCGGTCTTACAGCAGAAGAAATAGACAAATACATCAACCAGATAGCCTTCTCTGGTGCCAACGACTTCCTTGAGAAGTATAAGAATGACGCCAATTCCATCATCGGCCACTTCGGATTAGGCTTCTACTCTGCTTTCATGGTTTCAAAAAAAGTTGAAATCATAACCAAGTCATACAAAGAAGATGCCCAGGCTGTTAAATGGACCTGTGACGGAAGTCCCGAATTTACCCTTGAAGAGACAGAAAAGGCTGACCGTGGTACAGACATCATCCTCTATATCGATGACGACTGCAAGGAGTTTCTGGAAGAATCACGTATCAACCAGATGCTCAAGAAATACTGCAGCTTCCTTCCGGTTGCCATTGCTTTCGGCAAAAAGAAAGAATGGAAGGATGGCAAACAGGTGGAGACAGATGAAGACAACATCATCAATGAGACATCTCCTATCTGGACCAGAAAACCATCTGAACTAAAGGACGAGGACTACAAGAAATTCTATAGCGACCTGTATCCGATGTCGGACGAACCGCTTTTCTGGATTCATCTGAATGTGGATTATCCGTTCCACCTCACCGGTGTGCTCTATTTCCCAAAAGTAAAGAGTAACATTGAGCTGAACAAGAACAAGATTCAACTTTACTGCAACCAGGTATATGTAACTGATTCAGTAGAAGGCATTGTGCCCGACTTCCTCACCCTCCTACATGGTGTACTCGACTCTCCGGACATACCGTTGAACGTCTCACGCTCATACCTGCAGAGCGATGCAAACGTCAAAAAGATTTCGACCTACATCACGAAGAAAGTGGCCGACCGTCTCCAGTCAATCTTTAAAAACGACCGCAAGCAGTTTGAAGAAAAGTGGAATGACCTGAAGATATTCATCCACTATGGCATGCTTACACAGGAAGACTTCTACAACCGTGCCAAGGATTTCGCCCTTCTCACCGACACAGACGACAAGCACTTCACCTTTGACGAATATAAAACACTTATCAAGGACAATCAGACCGACAAGAACGATACCCTTGTCTATCTGTATGCCAGTGACAAGGATGAGCAACACAGCTATATTGAGACCGCCAAGGCTAAGGGCTATAACGTACTACTTATGAATGGGCAACTTGATGTTGCTGTCGTGAACATGCTCGAACAGAAATTTGAGAAAGTACGCTTCACGCGTGTCGACAGTGACGTCATCAGCAATCTGATTCAGAAAGAAGACGAAACCAAAGTCACCTTGGTGGCATCGCAGATTGAAGCCCTCTCACAAATTTTTAAGAGCCAGTTGCCACAGACCAACAAGCTTCAGTTCAACGTTGAGATCAAGCCTTTGGGTGAAAATGAAGCTCCGGTAGTCATCACGCAAAGCGAGTATATGCGTAGAATGAAAGAAATGGCCAATATACAGGCCGGCATGAGTTTCTATGGCGAAATGCCCGATATGTATAACGTTGTACTTAATGCTAACCATACCTTGCTGAAGCAGATTCTGGCCGATGAAGAAAGCAACTGCACCGCTGTAACTCCTATCCAAGAACAGATGGATGCCGTAAATAAGCAACGAGACGAACTCAAGGAAAGCCATAAGGGAAAGAAAGACGAAGAAATTCCTACGGCAGAAAAAGACCAACTCGAAGCCTTTGACAAGCAATGGAACGAACTCAAGGCAAAGAAAGAGGAAATCTATGCCGGCTATGCAAAGAGCAACAAGGTTATACACCAACTCATCGACTTGTCATTGCTTCAGAACGGTATGCTCAAGGGAGAAGCACTTACCAACTTCGTCAAACGTAGCATTGACCTCATACAGGCATAAAATACATACCCATAAACTCCAACAGAAAGGGGCAACGTCTTAATCGGGCGTTGTCCCTTTCTATTTTTAACCCCAATTCGGTCATATAAATTCAGGGTAAACAAGCCAAACAGAACTTGCATGGTGGAAAATCCTCGGATGTCAGGACAAAAACATAAAGAAATTTTGTATTGTGTACCACATACACTAACTTTGTCCGAAATCCAAAAAGTAGCTGATGGCAATGCCAAACAGACAAAATATAACTCGAGAACAAAGCATATACAGAGTCACCATAATGGGCAGTATCGTCAATGCGATACTGGTTATTGGGAAATTTGTTGCCGGAATATGGGGTCACTCTTCGGCTATGATTGCTGATGCCGTTCACTCGCTCAGCGACTTCCTCACCGACATCGTACTCCTTCTGCTGGTTAGACTTAGCAGCAAGCCCGCAGACAACGACCATGATTACGGGCATGGGAAATACGAGACCATAGCAACATCCATTATCGGAATGGTATTGTTCGGAGTCGGAGCCATGTTAGCATGGAACGGTATGGTCAAAATCATTCACTTCTTACAGGGGGAGCCAGGACAATCACCCGAGAAAATCGCCTTCTTTGCAGCCATTGTAAGTATTGTTTTGAAGGAAATGGTATATCGCGTCACCAAGAGGATAGCCCTTGAAGTCAACTCACAGGCCCTTGAAGCAAACGCTTGGCATCATCGCAGTGATGCTTTCTCTTCCATAGGAACCGGACTCGGAATCGGTATTGCCATCCTCTTGGGAGACAAATGGGCGGTATTGGATGCTGTAGCAGCAATCGTCGTCAGCTTCATGATTATCATAACAGCCATTCGGCTGCTTCGTCAGGCCTCCGGAGAGTTGCTGGAAGAAAGTCTGCCCAAAGAAACAGAAGATAGAATCAAGGAACTTGTATACAGAGACCACGATGTAAGCGACATACACAGGCTTCATACCCGTCGAATTGGCAGCATCATTGCCATTGAATTACATTTACGACTACCGGGAAACATATCACTTGAAGAATCTCACAGACATGCTACAATAATAGAACATACACTTAAAGAAGAATTTGGGCAAGGTACGCATATCATGTTACACATCGAGCCTACTAAACAATAGAAAGAAAATGACAGAAGTATGGATAAGTGCTGCCGGACTCTTGGGTTCAACCATCATAGGGTCTGTATTGGGATTTTTCATTAAGGAACTTCCCCACAAATGGAACGACATGGTACTGGGCTATTGTGCCGGCATCATGCTTGCAGCTGCAACATTAGGACTAATCGTTCCGGCATTCGAGATGACCACACAGTGGTGGTTGGTAGCCATAGGCGTGATGGCAGGAGCATTTTTCTTGAATCTGCTTGACTTGGTCACGCCACACATGCACGCCATTACCGGACTTGACCCCGAAGCTCACAAGCACAACAGTACACTGAACCATATACTGCTCTTTGTCATGGCCATAGCGTTACATAAACTCCCGGAAGGTATGGCAGCAGGCATAAGCATGATCAATACGTCTGAAGAATTCACAAACTGGTCTGTCTCTTTTGGAATTGCCTTGCAAAATATTCCGGAGGGAATGGTTATCATTGCCCCACTACTGTTGGCCGGAGTATCTAAAACACGTACCTTTGCCATCTCCATCGCAATCGGCCTGATTGAAATGGCTGGAGTGTTATTGGGCTATGGATTGGGTAGCACTTCACAGGTATATCTTCCTGTTATGTTAGGATTTGCCGGAGGTGCGATGCTATATGTAACAAGTGACGAGATGATACCCGAGACCCACACACACGGTTATCAGAAGGAAGCAACCTATGCCCTACTTGTCGGGTTCATGACTCTCATCGTACTGGATAAGTTTGTCGCATAATTCCTCCGTGAACACGAATGTGAAGAAATGGATATGTGCCAGCACGTGTAAAAGCGAAAAAGGTCGAATAAAAAAATGAAAAACAACAATAAAGTCATTCATACAACCATAAAATGAAAAAACTACTATTAGGTGACGAAGCAATTGCATTAGGGGCTATTTATGCCGGATTAAGTGGTGTGTACGCATATCCGGGAACCCCGAGCACTGAAATTACAGAGTATATTCAGCACTCAAAAGAAGCACAATCAAGAGGCATACACAGCCGCTGGTGTACCAATGAAAAGACAGCTATGGAAGCTGCACTTGGCATGTCATATGCAGGAAAGCGGGCACTTGTCTGCATGAAGCATGTAGGTATGAATGTCTGTGCAGATGCTTTCGTAAACTCCGCCATAACAGGTGCTAATGGCGGACTAATCGTGCTTGCTGCCGATGACCCTTCGATGCACTCCAGCCAAAACGAACAAGACTCCCGATTCTATGGGAAGTTTGCTCTTGTCCCCATTTTTGAGCCAAGTAACCAACAAGAAGCATACGATATGATATCAAGTGCTTTTGAACTGTCAGAAGCGCTGAAAGTTCCCGTGCTTTTTCGAGTAGTAACCCGTCTGGCTCATTCACGCGCTGTGGTTGAAGTTGGCGAAACAAGAGAAGAGAACGCACTCAATATCAGTACAGATCAATGGGTATTGCTTCCTGGTATAGCCCGTAAAAGATATGTAGACTTACTTAAGAAGCAACCACTCATGCTTGCCTCCTCAGAGAACTCATGTTACAATCAGACAACAAACGGAGGAGGTAAAACTGGTATAATTGCATGTGGTATTGGCTATAATTACGTAAAAGAAGCTGTTGGCAATAGTGCCAATATTGTAAAACTTTCGCAATATCCTATCCCAGAAGATAAAATCAAGAAACTCGCTGCTGAAAACGAGTGTATCCTTGTTGTAGAAGACGGACAACCAGTTGTGGAAGAAGAAGTCAAGAGACTGTTAGGTGCCGGTTATCCAGTCAAGGGACGACTGACCGGAGACCTTCCACGTACAGGAGAACTCACCCCGGATAACGTTGCGGCATCACTTGGAAAGCCCATTGTACCAGCCTATGAGAAAGCTAAGAATCTTTCACCACGTCCTCCACAGCTATGTCAAGGTTGCGGTCACAGAGATGTCTATGCCGCTCTTGTCAATATTATTGCCGAATATCCTGACGCACGTGTATTTGGAGATATAGGTTGCTACACACTCGGGGCTTTGCCACCGTTTAAAGCCTTGTCTTCCTGCGTTGATATGGGTGCATCCATAACCATGGCCAAGGGAGCTGCTGACGCTGGAGTAAGACCGGCCATTGCAGTTATTGGAGATTCTACGTTCACCCATTCAGGGATGACCGGCTTGCTTGACGCCATCAACGAGAATACCCCAATCACGGTCATCATCAGCGACAATCTCACTACCGGTATGACCGGTGGTCAGGACTCTGCCGGATTAAACAAGTATGAAGCAATCTGTTTGGGCCTTGGATTGAACCCCAATCACTTGCATGTGGTAACACCATTACCCAAGAATATTCCGGCCATAACCGAACTGTTAAAACAAGAAATCGAATACGAGGGTGTTTCTGTCATCATTCCTCGTCGTGAATGTATTCAAACAGCAGCCAGACATGCTCGTGAAGCTAAGAAAAAATAAAGAACAATTATGAAGAAAGACATTATATTATGTGGTGTTGGAGGACAAGGAATTCTTTCCATTGCCACTATTATTGGCGAAGCGGCTTTAAAGGCCGGTATCAACCTGAAGCAAGCCGAAGTCCACGGGATGAGTCAGCGTGGTGGCGATGTACAGTCCAACCTGCGGCTATCGAGTGAGCCAATCCATAGTGACCTTATCCCACAAGGAAGCTGTGACCTAATCATCAGTATGGAGCCCATGGAAGCACTTCGTTATCTCCCCTATCTGTCCAAAGAGGGAGTGGTCATAACGAACAACAAGCCCTTCGTCAATATTCCTAATTACCCGAAAGAAGAAGAACTCTTTGCCGAGTTAAACGCATTGCCCAAGATTGTCCAGCTGGACATAGAACAGGTAGCGAAAGAAGCCGGTAATGTGCGTGGTGCAAACGTTGTCTTGCTGGGTATGGCTGCCAAATATCTTGAAATTGTTACTCCGCAGCAACTCCGTGAAGCCATTGCTACCATCTTTTCCCGGAAAGGAGAAGCCGTAGTCGAAGCCAATCTCAAAGCATTTGATGCGGCAAACCAATAAAACAACAAGCAAAAGTGAAAAACTTAGGAATCACCAAGGATTACAGTTGCGAATACTTTAATCCCGAAATAGAGACAATGACCCGTTCGCAGATTGAGGCGTTACAACTTGAACGGCTTCAATCAACGGTAAAGCATTGCATGAATGCTGCATTCTATAGGAAAAGATTTGAGGAGGCTGGAATAAAGCCTGAAGACATCAAGTCACTTGACGACTTACGCAAAATTCCATTCACTACAAAACAGGATCTACGTGACAACTATCCGTTTGGCTTGTCTTGTGTGCCATTGGAGGCATGTACACGCCTTCACTCTTCTTCGGGAACGACAGGCAATCCAACCGTCATTCTCCATACAGACAAAGATATTGACGAATGGGCCAATCAAGTTGCACGTAACCTCTGGATGGTAGGTCTTCGCCCTACAGATGTCTTTCAGAACTCCAGCGGATATGGGATGTTTACCGGTGGACTCGGGTTTCAGAACGGAGCAGAAAAACTCGGCATGCTAACGGTCCCAGCAGCTGCCGGAAATTCTATGCGCCAAATTAAGTTCATTAGAGATTTTGGTACAACAGCCCTCCATGCTATCCCATCCTACCTTACACGATTAAAAGAGGTTATGGACAAGGAAGGAATAGACCCACGCAAGGATACCAAACTCAAAGTCTTCGCCATAGGAGCAGAACCGCACTCAGAGGAACAGCGGAGACGTATAGAAGATATGTTTGGCGTCAAAGCCTATAATTCTTTCGGAATGTCAGAGATGTGTGGACCCGGTGTCGGATTTGAATGTAAAGAACAGAACGGGCTTCACTTCTGGGAAGATTATTATATCGTTGAAATCATTGACCCCGATACCTTGCAACCGGTTGCTGACGGAGAAATAGGTGAACTTGTACTTACAAGTATTTGTCGTGAGGCCATGCCTCTGTTGCGATATCGGACACGTGACCTGACCCGAATACTCGGGCGCGAATGTCCTTGTGGAAGAAATCATGTACGCATAGATCGCATGAAGGGACGTTCGGATGATATGATTGTCTTGAAGGGTGTAAATATCTTTCCTATTCAGATTGAGAAGATCCTCATGCAGTTCAAGGAACTCGCCAATAACTACCTCATCACCCTCACTACCGATGAAGACAACGACAACATGACTATTGAGGTAGAACTGGAAGAACTCTTTACTGACGACTATCAACGATTGATTGCCCTTTCAAAGGATATTCAGAGAGCCCTGAAGGACGAAATCCTTCTTACGCCCCATATCAAACTGGTACCCAAGGGTTCACTTCCTATTTCTGAAGGTAAATCGGTTCGCGTTATTGACAAACGAAAGGTCTACCAGTAAATTTATTATCTGTTGTTTTACTAATAAAGATTATATGACGATCAAACAGCTTTCCATATTTATAGAGAACAAAGGAGGTACTTTAGTAAAGGTACTTGATATATTGAGTAAGGGAGGTATTCAAATCATTGCTTCAACGATAGCCGACACAAAAGACTATGGCATATATCGTATTCTTTGTGACAAGCCGACTCAAGCGTTTTTCTTACTTCGTGAATCGGGCATCAACGTACAGCTTGCCGATGTGATAGCATTGAACATAGACAACGCTCCAGGGCGTGCAGCAGAGGCAATTAGCATATTGTCGGCTGCCGGAGTCAGCATCCTTTATATGTATTCTTTTCTTTGGAAAGGGAAAGGTGTGCTCATACTCAGAACGGACCCGGTAGAATTGTCAAAAGAGATCATTACGATTAACCGAATGACATTCCTGACAGAGATTGATTTTCTGCCAGATAACAGCTAACTCAATAAACACACACATGACACTTCTCGAAAAGCTTAATGTAAACGATCGTTTTGCAAACAGCATAGGAGCAAGACTTGTTGAAATACGTGAAGGATATGCACGTGCCGAATTATGTGTGGAGGAACGACATCTTAATGGAGCTGGAGTATGCCAAGGAGGAGTAATGTACACGCTCGCTGACCTTGCTTTTGCTGCTGTTGCCAATTCGCGTGGATTGCTCACCTTAGGCATCTCAAACACTATTACCTTCTTTAAGTCGGCACAATTGGGTGACGTCCTCACAGCGGAATGTGTGGAGACATTCAACCATCAGAAGCTTCCATACTGCGATATTAAGATTACTAATCAGGAGAAAGCACTTATCTGTGCCGTGACAGGTTTGGCCTATCGGCTAAAAAAAGACTTTGAATATGACTCACTTATGTGAATGAAAGTATAAACTAACAACCTAATACAAATAAACATGATACACAATCCTACCATGGAGTGTATGGACCGAGAATCCATGAAGAAACTTCAATTACAGAGACTGCAAGATACCGTGAAGAGATGTTACGAAAATGTACCTTTCTATAGAAAGAAGTTTGACAAAATGGGCATTAAACCGGAGGACATCCAATCACTCGACGATATTACAAAGTTGCCTTTTACGACTAAATACGATCTTCGTGACGAATATCCGTTTGGACTGAATGCTGTTCCCATGGATCAGATTGTCCGCATACATGCTTCCTCCGGTACGACAGGCAAACCTGTGGTTGGCACATATACCAAAAACGATATAGACAACTGGGCCGAAGGTGCAGCCCGTGTGCTGGCAGTCGGTGATGTGGGCCCCGGTGATGTGGTACAGGTGTCTTACGGATACGGCCTCTTTACCGGAGGATTGGGCGCACATGATGCTGCCGGAAAGTTAGGAGCTGTTCAGTTACCTACATCTGCCGGTAACTCGGAAAAGCAGGTCATGTTGATGAAAGACTTTGGTTCGACCGCTCTCTGTTGTACGCCATCTTATGCTCTTCACCTTTGCGAGGTAATGGAGAAAATGGGCATTACGAAAGATGACCTGAAACTACGCGTAGGCTTTTTTGGAGCCGAACCTTGGACTTGGGGCATTCGCCGGGAGATTGAAAACAAGATGGGCATCAAGGCCATTGACATATACGGACTTACCGAGATGTCAGGACCTGGTGTCGGTGGTGAATGTGAATATCAAGACGGGACACACGTGTGGGAAGACATGTTCTATCCCGAAATCATCAATCCTGAGACTCTGGAACCCGTGGATCCCGGAGAAGAGGGAGAGTTGGTGTTTACATCACTCTGTAAGGAGGCAATGCCGATTATCCGATATCGCACACGTGACTTGACGCATCTCATTTACGAGCCTTGCAAGTGTGGGCGAACGGCAGTCCGCATCGGTAAGATCTTAGGCCGTTCAGACGACATGCTCATTATCAGAGGTGTCAATGTATTCCCCTCACAGATTGAAACCGTACTTTCTGAATTTGAGGTATATACACCGCAGTATTTCATAACGGTCGACCGCCGTGATAATGAAGACACCTTTGACCTTGACGTGGAACTTCGGGAAGAATACTTTTCTCCGAATCCTGCCAAGCAGATGCCATTCATTAAGCCACTCTATGACAGACTTGTTTCTGTTACGGGTATTAAGCCTAACATTCATATTTTGCCTCCGAACTCGATTGAACGTTCTATGGGTAAGGCAAAACACGTGAACGACAAACGTACACATCTTCAGAATTGGAAGTAAACCCTATTCCATTCTATATTGATTTCTTCACTATTCAACCTCACCGACCTAACGACATACCAATGTTCTCGGGGAAAAGGTGAACAGACAAATGATACATAAAAGTGAAAATATTTTCAGATGAATTAGTTAACGAGGCGGTTCGTGTCAATCATGTAGCCGACCTCAGTCACGCGACGATTGGGGAAACGTTGCTTGTAGCCCAATACTTGGAACAAAAGACTGGTATACCGTTTATTCGTATGGACCAGGGAAGCCCCGGTCTGCCCATCAACAAATATGGGGTTGAAGCTGAGAAGCGCGCACTCGACAGTGGCATTGGTAGCCAATATCCAGCTGCAGCCGGAGTAACCGAACTCAAAGAGGCGGCCAGCGAATTTGTGAAGGCGTTTATTAATGTGGACATTTCTCCGCGTGCCTGTCTGCCCACGGTGGGTAGTGTAGCCGGTTCGTTTGGCGGATTTATAGCCTGTTGCCAAAGGAAGTCATTTTCCGAAATGGGCAAGGTGCTTTTCATTGACCCGGGATTCCCCATCCAGAAGAGTCAGCTCCGCATCCTTGGCATAGCCTGGAAAGAGTTTGACATCTATCCCTATCGCGGTCAGGCTCTGCGCGAGAAACTCGAAGAGGAACTTCAGGACGGAGATGTTGCTGCCATTATCTATAGCAACCCCAATAATCCGGCGTGGATTTCGCTGGAGGAGGAAGAGCTTGAAATAATCGGCGAACTTGCTACCAAGTATGATGTGATTGTTATGGAAGACCTGGCCTATTTTGCCATGGACAACCGTCGTGACCTCTCCCATCCTTATGTACCTCCTTTTGTGCGTACCGTTGCGCGGTATACCGACAACTACCTGCTCATGCTGTCGTCCAGCAAGATATTCTCATATGCTGGCCAGCGCATGGCTCTTGTCTGCATCAGTGACAAGCTCTTCGACCAACATTATCCGGCTTTAGAACAACGCTATCACGACTCGGGCATCTTCGGGCCGACATTCATTGCCAGCATTCAGTACATGATTACATCCGGCTGTACGGCAAGCACGCAATATGGCTATGCCGAGATGCTGAGGTTGTCGTGCGAGGGAAAGATAAACTTTGTAGAAGATACCCGGGAGTATGCCATTCGAGCCAAGAGGATGAAGGAGATTTTCTGTCGGAACGGCTTCTACATCACCTATTCGAGAGACGTGCATGAGGATATAGGTGACGGCTTCTTTTTCTCACTCTCCTATCCCGGACTTACCGGCGGAGAGTTGACCAAGGAATTGATATCCTATGGGGTCTCAAGTATCAATCTGGATACCACAGGCTCTCTGCAGCAAGGCGTTCGGGCATGCACAAGCCGTATGCGTGAAGACCTCTACGAGGTACTCGACCAACGCATGAAGCAGTTTGACCTGGACCATAGGAAGTAATACTCCCACAAAAGGTTTTCTTTTATCAGCTATATAGTGTCCACCATGAAAATATCACTTATTCAAACCGACATCGTATGGGCAAATCCGCAAGCCAATGCCCTCCACATAGAAGAACTGCTGAAGAAAGCTCCGCAAAGCGACATTTACGTCCTGCCCGAAATGTGGAGCACCGGATTTGCCACCGAGCCTGACCATATCGCCGAATCAGATAATGGCTATGGCCTGAACTGGATGCAACGCATGGCCAACCAACTGGATGCAGCCATAGCCGGAAGCATTGCCATCAAGTGCAGCGATGACGGCAGTTTTCGCAACCGCTTCTACTTCGTGCGCCCGCAGGAATGTGCCCTTCCCGAGGTCAACTGCGACTTCTACGACAAGCACCATCTTTTTACCTATGGCGGAGAGCATCATCACTATACAGCGGGTTGTGAGCGGGTCGTGACCGAATGGCGGGGCGTGCGATTTCTTTTGTTAGTGTGCTATGACTTGCGCTTCCCTACCTGGGCCCGCAACCACGAAGACTATGACTGCATACTCTGTGTTGCGTCATGGCCCACTCCGCGCATACATGCTTGGAACAGCTTGTTGGTTGCCCGCGCCATAGAAAACCAATGCTTTGTGGCCGGAGTAGACCGTGTGGGGCGTGACCCCTATTGCGAGTATTGTGGCGGCACACAGTTCATTGACCCTTATGGTAAGGTCGTTGAAACCTATCAACCCGATACCGAAATGGTCATTACGGCCGACATAGATATGGACATGCTCCGCGCCTTCCGTCAGAAATTCCCCGTCTTGAAGGACAGAGACTGAAATTCCCTCTTGTTGACAGACATAAACGGACCTTCAAAAGAATAGTACCATTAACGGAAAAGCAAAGGTTATGAGAAAAAGAAGTTTTTATCTTTTTCTCACTTATGGGTGTAAAATCACAGCCGAAAACATCCATAACATGGGAAATATCTATAACTTTGCCTTCGGAAAGACATCGCACAGATGCTTGATGAATACATACACATTTTAAAGAACAGCATTATGAAAGCAAAAGTATTGGAAGTAATGAAGCAGGCCGGTACTCCACTGAATGCCGGCAAGATTGCAGAACTTAGCGGACTCGATCGCAAGGTGGTTGACCAGGCCATGAAGGAACTCAAAGCCGAAGGCGCTATCGTTTCACCCGTAAGATGCAAGTGGGAACCGGCTGAGAAGTAATGCCGCAACATTCCCATTCATAGAAACCAAGAGAGGCCATACAATTACGTATGACCTCTCTTAGTGTTTGTTCATGTAGGAATAGCGCTACACGATTCCTTGAGCCATCATGGCTTTAGCAACCTTCATGAATCCGGCTACGTTGGCGCCACGTACATAGTTCACATATCCATCCGGCTGTCGGCCGTATTCCACACACTGCTGATGGATGCCGTGCATGATTTGGTGTAAGCGGGCATCAACGTCGGCTGCCGTCCAGCTGATATGCATCGCATTTTGGCTCATTTCCAATCCTGAAGTGGCAACACCACCGGCATTGACTGCCTTACCCGGAGCAAATAAGACCTTGTTATCGATGAAGTAATCTATCGCCTCCGGTGTGCATCCCATGTTAGACACTTCGCCCACACAGAGCACACCATTCTCGACCAGGTTACGGGCATCCTCTCCGTTCAACTCGTTCTGAGTCGCACATGGCAGAGCCACGTCAACTTCAACTTCCCAAGGCTTGCGACCGGGAACAAATATCGCGCCATCGAACTCGTCAGCATACGGTGCCACAACATCATTGCCTGAAGCACGCAATTCGAGCATGTAGTCAATTTTCTCGCCGCTAATACCTTCCGGGTCGTAGATATAACCATCCGGACCGCTGATGGTAACCACCTTGGCACCCAGTTGCGTAGCCTTGGTAGCTGCTCCCCAAGCCACATTGCCGAAACCGGATATGGCTACGGTCTTGCCACTAAGATCAGTGTGCTGCTGTGTCTTCATCATCTCGCTGACGAAATAGAGTGCACCAAATCCTGTAGCTTCCGGACGCACCAGTGAACCGCCAAACTCAAGGTTCTTGCCAGTCAGTACACCGGAAAAATCACGGGTCAGGCGCTTATACTGCCCAAAGAGATAACCTATCTCACGGCCACCAACACCGATGTCGCCTGCCGGCACATCCACCTCAGGACCAATGTGGCGATATAATTCAGACATGAAAGACTGGCAGAAGCGCATAATCTCGGCATCGCTCTTTCCACGCGGAGAGAAATCCGAGCCACCCTTGCCACCACCCATCGGTAGCGTTGTCAGTGCATTCTTGAACGTCTGCTCAAAGCCAAGGAACTTCAAGATGGAGAGATTGACCGAAGCGTGAAAACGAAGGCCTCCCTTATACGGGCCAATGGCAGAATTGAACTGGACTCTATATCCTATGTTTACCTGTACCCTGCCGGCATCATCAACCCACGGTACTCGGAATGTAATGATACGTTCCGGCTCGACCAAACGTTCAATCAAGGAAGCACGTTCAAACTCCGGATGACGGTCATAAACATCTTTTATGGAAATCAAAACCTCGCGTACTGCCTGGAGGTATTCAGACTCACCCGGGTGCTTTGCCTCGAGCGATGTCATAATTTGTTCAATGTTCAGCATAGTATAAAAATTGACATTTTGATACGACAAATATACCTACAATCTAATATTGACCATGCTTTTATGACATTTTTCTTATTAAATGCCTTTCCGTTTAACAATGTTTTATTGTCAGGCAATTATTTTGTAAGTTAGAGTTGTCATTTTGCCACTATTTTACTCTGCGCTTACCTGACATATGATGCTTTCTCCATTCACCACAACGGTTGCTTCCTTGGGCTCAGCTGCACGAAGTTTCCAGTCGGTCACCCTACCGTCTTTCCATGTCATGTCGACTGTGATGCCGCCACGTGTCTTGACTCCGCGAATCTTGCCAGACTGCCATTGATTGCACAAGGCGGGCAAGAGTGTTATCACTCCTTCGTGTGACTGGACAAGCATCTCAATCATACAAGCCGCCACACCATAATTTCCGTCTATCTG
>JAQXZK010000141.1 GCA_029227175.1 Bacteroidales bacterium
CAATACCGCACCACGACTATCACCCTGAGAACTCTCGGCCTGCAATCCCTTCAGAAACACCTTCGCCTGAGCGTCTCTACTCAACGCAAGTATCTCGTACCAATAAGAGGCCGCACTCCAATCACCCTCAACGGCAAACGGCACATCCTCATAAGATTTGCTTTCCACCTCTATCGTACAAGGAGAAGTCCATCCCGCCTTTGCTCCAAACTGCTTCATGAGTTGCAAAGTCAAGTTAATATATGGTCGTGAAATGATTTCACCTTGAAGTGTCAATTTTAAACCGTCAGGAAGCACAGGCCCAATCATGAGTAACGCAGAAATGTATTGCGAACTGACATTACCGGCAAGAGCCAACTCTCGACTTACCAAAGACCTGCCAGTTATACGTAACGGAGGATATCCTTCCTGGCTTTCGTACGCTATTTCCGCCCCCAAAAGGCGTAAGGCGTCAACCAAAATTCGAATAGGACGTTGCTTCATTCGCTCTGTTCCCGTAATAACATGCGTTCCCGGTGTCACGCTGAGATAAGCTGTCAAGAAACGCATGGCAGTTCCGGCAGCCTTGATATCAATGACTTCTCCATTTCCTTCCCAGGCCTTAATCATCACCTGAGTGTCGTCACAAGAACTCAAATTAGTGGGACGATTGGCTTTACATCCTTGACTGAGCGCGTGAAGCACCAAAGCCCTGTTACTGATACTTTTGGAAGCAGGCAACTGCACACAAGCATCCAATACCTTAGGGGCATATATAATATATGGTTCCATGGGAGTCCTTTTTCTACATTTAAAATATCTGCAAAAATAAGAAACTATCTCTAATTAAGACTTCCCACATTTTAGTTTTTAACGGTTTAAACAAAATTATGCCTACTTTTGACCGGCATCATGAAAAAGTTGCTACCTTTGAACTCCTGAAGTGACCTATCGCTATGAAAAACCTGATAACTACATTTGCACTCACCCTTCTTGCCTTCATGTTATTCGCATGTCGGCCGCAATCTGCGACCAAAGCAAGCGAAAGTGAGATGTATTTGAGTCTTTTTATTTCATCTTTGCCAACCGTCCCTTGGAAAGAACAAGCCACCGACTATTTGGAGCCCGGTGCAGAGACCAATCAGACGATAGACATAGACCTGACACAGGTAGCCCAACGGATTGAAATCCCAGAATACACAACCGAACCGGAAGACACGTCATTCACAAAGTCCGATTGGGAGTACACACGGAAGCATTGGATTCAAATCCGCAATGCCTTTGCTGCAGGTGCAAGTCATACAGGCTTTCTATCTGACAGCACACTTGCCCACCGTTTCGACTACTACTTGATGAAACATATTTTCTATTACCTTCAACCGGGAGCACGCTTCATCCCCATAGAAGGGACATACATGAACGATATGGATATTCGCCTCCCCGACGCGATGTCTTTTTTGAATCCCGACAGTTCAATCGTAGTTGTCATCGGCAATACTTCCAAACGGTGGCACGCAGCAACCATACATCTTGCCGGCAAGACATTTACGCCTGAAGTTCGTGACTTCTCCCTCAATACACTCTTGTTCAAGACAAAACAAACATACTAAAACATAAAAAATATGAGACTTCGTTTCCCTAAAATTGGTATTCGCCCCATTATTGACGGGCGTCAGGGTCCCCTGAAACTCAGAGACTCTCTTGAAAAACAAGTAATGGACATGGCACAAGCTGCCAAAGAATTGTTTGAGAAAAACCTTTTCTACTCTGACGGAACCCCAGTACAGGTAGTCATTGCCGACTCCTCCATCGGACGTGTCCCTGAATCAGCTGCTTGCGCCGAGAAGTTCAGACGAGAAGGCGTAGACATAACACTTTCCGTAACCCCCTGCTGGTGCTACGGTTCAGAAACCATGGACATGGACCCCACTACTATCAAAGGCGTATGGGGATTCAATGGAACAGAACGCCCGGGTGCCGTTTATCTGGCATCTGTATTGGCGACCTATGCACAAAAAGGTCTGCCTGCATTCGGCATCTACGGCCATGAAGTACAAGACAGAGACCAAGTGACAGAAATTCCTGCCGACGTACAGGAGAAGTTACTCCGATTCGGACGTGCTGCCATCGCTGTTGCAACCATGCGTGGACGCAGTTACCTGCAAATAGGTTCACAATGTATGGGTATTGGTGGATCTATCATTGATCAAGCCTTCATGGAGGAATATCTCGGCTTGCGCGTAGAATCCGTAGATGAAGTAGAAATTCTCCGCCGCATGGAAGAGGGAATCTACGACCACGACGAATTCCAGAAGGCTCTGGCTTGGACAAAAGAACATTGTAAAGAAGGCCGAGACGACAATCCGGAACATGTAAAGTTCTCTCCCGAACAGAAAGAGAAGCAATGGGAATTTACCGTAAAGATGTACCTCATCATCAAAGACCTGATGCATGGGAATCCGAATCTTTCGGATATCTTTGACGAAGAAAGATTCGGACACAATGCCATTGCAGGCGGTTTCCAAGGACAACGCCAATGGACCGACCACTGGCCAAACTGCGACTATCCGGAAGCCTTCCTCTCCTCTACATTCGACTACAATGGTGCTCGTGAACCCTACACACTTGCTACCGAAAACGATGTGCTGAACGGATTAGGCATGCTGTTCATGAGGCTGCTAACCGGACGAGCACAGATTTTTGCAGACGTACGCACACACTGGTCTCCGGAATCTACCAAGCGCGTGACTGGCTACGAGCTGGAAGGCAAGGCCAAACAAAACGGAGGTATCATCCACTTGCTGAACTCTGGTGCTGCCTGCCTTGATGCCTGTGGCGAATGTACGGACGAAAATGGCAACCCAACCATGAAGAAATGGTGGGAAGTAACGGATGAAGATATTGAAAAGATGACAAAGGCTACCGTATGGTGTGAGGCCGGATTTGACAACTTCCGTGGAGGCGGTTTCTCAAGCCACTACACCACACGTGCAGAAATGCCGGCAACAATGATTCGCTTGAATCTTGTAAAAGGTCTTGGGCCCGTTCTTCAAATCGCAGAGGGTTGGACCGTCAAACTTCCGGACGAAGTAAGCGATGCCTTGATGGAACGTACCAACCCGACCTGGCCATGTACATGGTTCACACCACGTTGTAATGGGATCAAAGGTCATGCGTTCGAAAACGCATATTCTGTAATGAATAACTGGGGCGCAAACCACGGTGCCATTTCCTACGGACATATAGGCGCTGACCTAATTACGCTCTGCTCTATGTTACGCATTCCTGTCTGTATGCACAACGTCCCCGAAGAAGACATCTTCCGTCCTGCTGCATGGAATGCCTTTGGCATGGACAAAGAGAGCGCAGATTATCGTGCGTGCGCGAACTTTGGTCCTCTGTATAAGTAAGATTTCTAACATCCAAAGCATGGCTTCGGCCATGCTTTATTTTCTAATATTCAAATGAAAAACACCCCAAAATCAGCCCTGATAGAACATCGTTATTTATTGCCATTCATTCTCATTACCAGTCTTTTTGCACTGTGGGGATTTGCCAATGACATCACCAACCCGATGGTAGCAGCATTCCAGACCATCATGGAACTCAGTGCTACAAAAGCATCGATGGTTCAGTTTGCTTTCTACGGAGGTTACGCAACCATGGCGATTCCCGCAGCATTGTTCATTCGACGCTACAGCTATAAAAGCGGTATTCTGTTAGGTCTGGCACTCTATGCTACAGGTGCTTTCCTTTTTATTCCTGCCGCCATTTACGAAGAGTTTACCTTCTTCTGCCTCTCCCTCTACATCCTGACGTTTGGTCTGGCCTTTTTGGAAACCACGGCCAACCCATTCATTCTTTCATTAGGTTCTAAAGAGACAAGTACACGCCGTCTGAACCTCGCACAAGCATTCAACCCGATGGGTTCTCTTTCCGGTATGGCAGTGGCTTCTCTCATCGTTCTTCCCAACCTTTTATCTGACAAAAGAAATGAGGCTGGAGAAACCATTTTCTATACACTTTCAGAGGCCGAAAAAGCAAGTATCCGTGCACATGACTTAGCCGTTATCCGAGACCCATACGTAGCAATCGGATTGGTAGTTGTGGCTGTATTCATCATCATTGCATTGACCAAAATGCCAAACACAAGTAGCACCGGCATTCACGTCAAAGCAAGTCAAACCCTGAAGAATCTATGGAACAACCATATTTATTGTGAAGGGGTTATTGCACAAATCTTTTATGTGGCAGTCCAAATCATGACATGGACATTCATCATCCAGTATGCTGACAATCTGGGAATCAACAAGGCTACAGCACAGAACTACAACATTCTGGCAATGGGCATGTTCTTGACAAGTCGTTTCATTTCCACCTTCCTGATGCGCTACGTAAACGGAAGCCTGCTTCTCGCCATCTTCGGTTGTTGTGCCGGAGCATGCACACTTGGAGCGATTCTCATCGTAGGTCACGCAGGCCTCATCTGCTTGGTAGCTGTAAGCATCTTCATGTCGCTGATGTTTCCCACTATCTATGGACTGGCATTGGAAAATGTCAGTACAGAAGACAGTACCTTGGGAGCTGCATTTCTTGTAATGGCCATCGTAGGTGGAGCCCTAATGCCTCCATTGCAAGGTTCAATCATTGACCTCGGTCAGGTCGCTTGGTTACCGGCTGTCAACGCCTCGTTCATTCTTCCATTCACCTGCTTTGTCATTATCACCATCTATGGTCTGCGCGTTTACCGCAGCAAGAAAAATGGCTGACACCTCACTATGCAGACACATCGTTGTTGCAATGGACTCTCTCAAGGGTTGCCTCTCTGCTGAAGAAGCAACCCGGGCCATTACTCAAGCCATCACAGTTGCAAACGAGAACATACATGTTACAACCATTCCGCTGTCAGACGGAGGCGAAGGCATGATGCATGCCCTTATGAAGGCAAACAATGGCGATTATGTCACCATGCAGGCTCATGACGCGCTCATGCGTCCTATTTCAGCGGCCTATGGCCTCTCCCAAGACCATAGGACGGCTTATATCGAAGCGGCAGCCACCTGCGGCCTGTCTCTCCTGTCTGAGAGAGAGAGAAACCCTTTACTCACTACCACATACGGTTTAGGCGAACAAATCAGGGATTGTCTCTCCCGAGGATGCAAAAAAATAATATTAGGTTTAGGAGGGAGTGCGACCAACGATTGTGGGTTGGGACTCCTACAAGCACTTGGATGTAGCATTCATACTACATCCGGGGGAAATTCTGTCTGCTCAGGCAAAGACCTCGCAAAGATTGTTTCCATAGACACCTCTCCACTCCATTCTCTGTTTCAGGAAGTTGAATTGCTTACCGCCTGCGACGTGAAAAACGAGCTGTACGGTCCTCGAGGAGCAGCCTATATTTTTGCTCCCCAGAAAGGGGCAAATCAGGCTATGGTAGCTGAACTCGATAAGGGAATGAAACACCTCACCACTCTCACTCGTGGAGAAAAGAGTGCAGCACGTAAAGGTGCAGGAGCTGCCGGAGGGTTAGGATTCTGCGCCCTACATTTCTTACATGGGAAACTTTGCTCTGGAATCGAGCTTGTTCTTCAAGCTACCCGATTTCACGACATCATCCAAAGCGCCTCACTGATTATTACCGGTGAGGGGAAATCTGATCGCCAGACTTTAATGGGCAAACTCCCGTCCGGAGTACTGGCTGCCGCCCGCAAGCAACATATTCCTGTCGTACTTATGGCTGGAGAAGTGCAAGAGTTGGCAGACCTGCAAAGAGCTGGTTTCTATAAACTAATCAATATCAACGAAGGCTTTGGCACTGACCGAGACTACAATATGCAGCCGATAGTCGCTTATAACCGGTTGCAGACAGCCACCCGGAATCTACTCCGTCAACTATGTTTAGCCTTATAGGCAAGGGCATACATTCTCATCTGTTTGACCATGGCAGCAAGTCCATTGCTACGAGTAGGCGAAAGATGCTCACGCAGGCCAATCCGTTCAATGAAGTAAAGCTCTGTCTGAAGAATTTCGTCTGCCGTATGTCCTGATAACACTTTGATTAAGAGTGCAATGATTCCCTTGACAATCAACGCGTCACTTTCAGCGTTGAAAATTAACCTGCCGTCTTCCTCATCACACTGTAACCAAACTCGACTCTGGCAACCGTCTATCAGATTCTGCTCCGTTTTATATTTCTCGTCCATCGGTTGCTGCTCGTTACCCAGGTCTATCAGCAGTTGATAACGATCCATCCAGTCATCAAAGTCGCTGAATTCGGCAATTACCTCATCCTGTATTTCATTGATTGTCATTTTCCTTTCTATTTTATTGTTCGTTATAGATTACCTCCAATACTGTCTGTCCCACAGCTTTCAACGTCAGGCGATCAATACCGTTCATATCATCCTGAGTTGTGTGCCAATACTTATAGAATCCATAGCGGTCATCGCTGGGAATAATGTCAATGCAGGGGATGCGTGCCAAGCGGTTCACAAACAGGTGATCATCCGTAACACCTCCCCCATTCTCGCGTCTGAAGGTCTTGCCATAACCTAATTTATGTGCGGCCTTCCACACCTTCCGGTTAATGTCCCTGGCATAATATTCCGAGTAATCCTCATATTTGAATACCGAATTCTCTCCTCCCACCATGTCCAACAAGATGCCGAACCGAGCGTTATAACCCACCACGTGAGGATTGTTTGCCCAATACTGGGTTCCCAGTGCCCATGCCGACTCCTCATGCGCTACATTCTCATCTTGCCGAGGGCCCCAGTCTTCTGCGTCAGCAAAAAGTATGTCAATACCTATCGCCGGACTCTGCTGCTGCAATTGACGCGCCACCTCCAAAAGCACTCCGACCCCGCTTGCGCCATCATTGGCTCCAAGTATGGGTTTTGAGCGGTTGGCCTCAACCGGGTCTGCATCTGCCCACGGACGGCTGTCCCAATGGGCAAGCAGCAAGACTCTTCGCTTACACTCGGGATTGTATGCACCAATGATGTTACACGCATTGAGCAAGGTACCGTCATATGCCGTCAGGCGAGCCTGCTGTGTGTAGACCTTTGCACCGTACTCCGACAATTTGCCGATTAAGTACTTGCTACATGCTACGTGCGCCTTCGAGTTCGGGACACGAGGACCAAAAGCCACTTGTTCCTTGATGTTGCAATAAGCGCTGTCAGCATTGAAAGAAGGCACAATAACAACCCTTTGAGGCTTTCCCTGCGTTCCGTCAACATCCCTCCGCCCCTTGTTGCCACAAGCTAAGAAGGCAACAAGCAGCAATGGCCAAATGATTATCTTAAAGTATGTTTTCATAATTTCTGAATCAAACGAACCTTGTCTTCTTCAACACACAACGTAGCCCTGCCCCCCTCTATCAAGGCCAGATTACGTTTTACATGACCCACGGGGAAATCAAAGCACACAGGATAGTCATATTCGGCCACCAAGTCATACAACGCTTCGTATACCGGCTTACCCAGTTGGAGATGTTCCTCATACTCTGTAAACTGTCCGACAATCAGTCCGGAAAGATGTTCCAGCACCCCTCCGAGTTTCAAGTTATACATCATTCTTTCTATCGAATGAGGCTTCTCCTCCACATCCTCTATGAATAAAATCCTTCCGGCCAGTGGGACATCGAATCTCGTGCCCCGAAGTCCGTTGAATACGGCCATATTGCCTCCATACAACACGCCTTCGGACGAGCCAATGCGATTCAGAGGAAACGAGTCGACCTTGTAAATCATTTGCCCGCACTCCTGCTTCCCGAACAACACATCATGCAACGACATGGAAGCCTCATCTTCGGCTGGTTGCAAGGTCAAATGCTTGCCCATGACGGCATGCAACGACGCAAATCCTTCAACCTGTATCATGTTGTGCAATGCTGTGATGTCGCTGAACCCGATGAGCCACTTGGGGCTTCTTCTGAATGCTGTGAAATCGATTTTCCCCAACAGATGGACCACGCCATATCCTCCCCGACTGCATAATACGGCTCTCACCTCTTCGTCGTCAAAAGCCTGCTGCAGGTCGCTCACACGCTCGGCAGCCGTTCCCGCAAACGTGGCATACTCCGCATCTGCATGAGGCATAACCTTTACACGAAGTCCCCAGGACTCCAACCTTGCGACAGAACCCTCAATATAGGCTTTCTCTATCATACTTGAAGGCGAAACGATGGCCACTTGGTCACCAGGTTTCAGGTAGGAAGGGTATATCATTTTTAAAATACTTTGTCTGTATGGTAGCACAAATATACGCCAACTCGCCCATTAAACGAATAAAGCCGGTTTCAGTTTAACCGCTATTAACGATTACCTGGTCACAACAGGACACGCGAGACAAGCAGGCTTCTTGCGCCAACAATCCATTTGCCCCGGGCGAAAAGAAGTTGTTTCACCCATTTTGAGCAATCCGCCCAATAAAATACATTTTGCAATGTAGAAATTGCAATCTGAGCACTCTTTTTCTTTCTGATTGTTTGATTTTTCACATTTTATATATTTAATTTGCATCGAATTAAACCAAAAATCAATAACCAACAGATAACGATGGAAAAGAAAAGAATCTACACCTTCGGTAACGGACAAGCTGAAGGGAACGCGCAAATGCGTGAGCAGCTCGGTGGCAAAGGTGCCAACCTGGCCGAAATGAACCTCATCGGTGTTCCGGTTCCTCCGGGATTCACTATCACGACAGACTGCTGCAACGAGTACTATGAAGTGGGACAGGAGAAAATCATCGAACTCCTCAAGGACGAAGTACTGAAAGCCGTTGCTCACACGGAACAACTCATGAACAGCAAATTCGGTTCTACCGAAAATCCTCTCCTTGTATCAGTAAGATCTGGAGCCCGCGCTTCTATGCCTGGTATGATGGACACCATCCTTAACCTGGGTTTGAACGACGAAGTGGCAGAAGGACTCGTAAAGAAAACCAACAACCCTCATTTCGTATACGACTCATATCGTCGCTTCGTTCAGATGTATGGTGACGTCGTACTCGGTCTCAAGCCTGTCAACAAGGAAGACATAGACCCATTCGAAGCTATCATTGAGGAAGTTAAGAAAGAACAAGGCGTCGTTCTCGACAAGGATCTCTCAGTCGAATCACTCAAGAAACTCGTCGAGCTCTTCAAGGCAGCCATTAAGAACCAGACCGGTAGCGACTTCCCGACCGATCCCATGGAACAGCTATGGGGTGCTATCTGCGCCGTATTCCGCAGCTGGATGAACGAACGCGCTATCCTCTATCGCAAGATGGAAGGAATTCCCGACGAGTGGGGTACAGCCGTTTCTGTTATGGCCATGGTATTTGGCAACATGGGCGAGACCTCTGCTACGGGCGTTTGTTTCAGTCGCGATGCCGCTACAGGCGAGAACCTCTTCAACGGTGAATACCTGGTAAATGCCCAGGGTGAAGACGTTGTAGCCGGTATCCGCACCCCACAACAGATTACCATCGAAGGCTCCCGCCGTTGGGCAGCTCTGCAGGGCATCAGCGAAGAAGAACGCGCTTCGAAATATCCTTCCATGGAAGAAGCAATGCCTGAAATCTATAAAGAACTGGACGGCATCCAGGCCAAATTGGAAAATCACTATCGTGACATGCAGGACATGGAATTTACCGTACAGGAAGGTAAACTCTGGTTCCTCCAAACCCGTAACGGTAAACGCACCGGTACTGCTATGGTAAAGATTGCCATGGATTTGGTACGCGAAGGCCTGATTGACGAAAAGACAGCCCTGTTGCGTTGCGAGCCTCAGAAACTCGACGAACTCCTCCACCCGGTGTTCGACAAGGCCGCCTTGAAGAAGGCCAAAGTAATTACCCGTGGTCTGCCCGCCTCTCCGGGTGCCGCTTGCGGACAAATCGTATTCCACGCTGATGATGCACAACGCTGGCGCGAAGACGGTCACCGGGTAGTCATGGTGCGCATCGAGACCTCTCCCGAAGACCTTGCCGGCATGTCGGCAGCTGAAGGCATCCTGACGGCCCGCGGTGGTATGACCTCACACGCAGCCGTAGTGGCCCGAGGCATGGGTAAGTGTTGCGTATCTGGTGCAGGTGCCATCAATGTAAACTACAAATCCAAGACCGTAGAAATCGAAGGCGTCGTTTACAAAGAAGGAGACTACATCTCCATCAACGGCTCTACCGGAGAAGTCTATGCAGGCGAAGTACCTACCAAAGCAGCCGAACTCTCTGGCGACTTCAAGGCACTGATGGACCTCTGCGACAAATATACTAAACTGCAAGTTCGTACCAATGCCGATACACCTCACGACGCTCGCGTAGCTCGCGACTTCGGTGCCAAGGGTATTGGTCTGACGCGTACCGAACACATGTTCTTCGACGACCAGAAGATTGTGGCTATGCGTGAAATGATTCTCGCCGATACCGTAGAAGGCCGCGAGAAGGCTCTCGCCAAACTCCTCCCCTATCAGAAAGCCGACTTCAAGGGCATCCTCGAAGCCATGGATGGCTGTCCTGTCAATATCCGTCTACTCGACCCGCCATTGCATGAATTCGTACCCCATGACCTTGCCGGACAACAGAAGATGGCCGACGAGATGGGCGTCAGCGTAGAAGAAATTCAGAAACGTGTGGCCAGTCTGGCCGAGAACAACCCGATGCTGGGCCATCGCGGTTGCCGCTTGGGAATCACCTTCCCCGAAATCACCGCTATGCAGACACGCGCCATACTCAGTGCCGCTTGCGAGCTGAAGAAGGAAGGCAAGAACCCGATGCCAGAAATCATGGTTCCACTGATTGGTATTCTCTACGAGTTGAAACAGCAGAAGGAAATTATCCAGAAGACAGCCAAAGAGGTCTTTGCCGAAGAGGGTGTGGAAATCGATTTCGAAATCGGTACAATGATTGAAATTCCGCGTGCAGCCTTGACTGCCGACCGCATTGCAACCGAGGCCGAGTACTTCTCCTTCGGTACGAATGACCTGACACAGATGACCTTCGGTTATTCCCGCGACGATATTGCCAGCTTCCTCCCCGCATACCTGGAGAAGAAGATTTTGAAGGTAGACCCCTTCCAGGTGCTCGACCAAAATGGTGTGGGCCAGCTTATCAAGATGGCTGTCGAGAAGGGGCGTGCCGTACGTCCGGGTATGCGTACTGGCATCTGCGGCGAACATGGTGGTGAGCCTTCCAGTGTGAAGTTCTGCGCCAAGGTAGGTATGAACTACGCTAGTTGTTCACCGTTCCGTGTGCCTATTGCACGTTTGGCCGCTGCTCAGGCAGCTGTAGAGGAATAATCGAAAGATGCTGAAAATTAGCGAAATACAAGGCAAGTACTTGGCGAACAGGTACTTGCCTCGCTTCTTTTTTGTTCATTCTGCTCATAAAATAGGCAGTCCGTGACGTGGTGTTTTACAAATGCTTTACACTAAATCGATACTGACAGTTCTTTAAACTCAGTTAAAATTTGACTCAGATAACGACAACTGTTCCATCCTCTATTCACCCATTGTCTTCCAGATGGCAGTGCTCTGGTGGAGCAAGTGGATGAACTCACGTGCAGAAGCTTTCTGATAACCGTTCTTCAAGGTGTGGATGCATCCTTCCATCTCATTCTTGAAGCCTTCGGCACCATCAGCCACTGTGCTTCCACTGCCGATGACGGGAATGGCTACAAGGCCCGTCTCGTCGATGACGGTTGACTCGGAGAGTACCGTGACATACTTCGTCTGGCGAACGAACTTGAAGAGAAGGCCTACGTTGTTGATTTCGGCCTTAATGTTGTATTGCAGTCCACTATGCGCCGTCATCCTGTCGAAGGCATTGCGGGCCTGCAGGCCTTTCGCCGGCAGGACGAGCGGATGGCGTTGCAGGTCTTCGAGCGTGATGCCTTTCTGCTGAGCCAGCGGGTGCTGACTGTTGACTACGGCAGCCAGGCGATTGTTGAAGAGCACCTGGCTCTCGATGCGTGGATTGCCCTCACTGGGCTTGAAGGCCAGTACGAGGTCAAGCTCGTGCCGCTGCAGCCGTTCCATAAGGTCTTCCATCGACGAGAAGCAGACGGACAGCTTCACCTTCGGATGCTTGTGCATGAAGTCGATCATTGTCTCGGCCATGATGCCGCTGAAGGAGAAGGTGACGCCTATATTGAGTTCGCCCGTCAGCAATTGTCCCAGCTCCTGTATCCGCTGCACGCAGTTGTCCACCATATATACGCTGTCGCGTGCCATCGGCAGCAACATCTCTCCGGCCTCAGTGAGTATCACTTCATGGCTATTGCGCACGAAGAGTTGTTGCGACAGTTCCTGCTCCAGATGCAGAATCTGCTGTGAGAGCGTGCTCTGGGTGATAAAAAGTTCGCGTGCAGCCTGCGAGAAATTGAGCGTCTCGGCCACGCGGAGGAAGTATTTCAGTTGTCTTATTTCCATTGTACATTCTGTTTTCGGCTGCAAAATTACTACAAATCATCGAAACGCCGGCATGATTTGCTATCGTTTTTGCCGATAGCAGCATTTGCCATATAGCCAATCACCACATTCGGCAGAAACCATTACCGATTGCTGGC
>JAQXZK010000142.1 GCA_029227175.1 Bacteroidales bacterium
TTGCCAGTGCATTACGCATACAATACTTTGTCGTGTTCTTGATAAATGATCGAATACTATACTGTTTTTCTTTATCCTTTAAATGCTCCGTATCATTATATCTATGGAAGGTCTTAGATATAACTTCATCCGCTTTTTTTAAATATCCATAAGTGGTAGCATCGTCAAGACGATAAAAGCGACTCTCGCACTCAATCACCGACTTAATAATCGGGCAAAGTTCCTTGTAAACCACTCCATATGCCATTTTCGCCTCATCTTCATTTCCAGCAGCTTTTAATTTCCTAAGCATAGCCGCGACACGTGTAAAATACTCCTTGTTATCTTCGTTTTCTCTGCGTTCAAAATCTTCTGTTCTCATGGTTTTCTACCTCCGTAAAATTTGTTTAGGGAGGTAAGAACCTCAGAAGTCTATGCAGTTTTCGCAAGAGAGTTCTGCAATTCCTTCCTCCACTCGCGTTAAATATGGGTAAAAGAATTGAGAACAAAAAAAGCTCTTCCTCCCGGTTGCATACCAGGAAGAAAAGCTCATATAAAAAAGTACAAAAATAGGGCGTAGAAACTTTCCAGTTATCCTGGTATTAGTTTCACGCCCCTCGTGTCCGCTCCTCGATGGAAGCCATCACGCCCATACGTGCTTCAATAATTCAGTTGTCTTGCTTATCCGCAGCTATGGCTACATATAAAACTTGTCGCCTACTGCATTTTCGATAAGTCTTTTTTCTGTGTAGTTTTTGAGGAACATAGCCCTTTTACAGTGATTATGACTGCATTTTATTACCACATTCGGCAAAACAGGTGCATCGTCATTACCTGTGATTGTGTATGTTGCTCCTACGCTTTTTCTGCACTTTTTGCAGAAAAAATAGATCTCATCTTGCATAACGCTTTGCCTCCTTAAGAAATGTAATCTTCATGGAGAGGAAAAGGGAATAATGTCACCTCTGCAAGAATTTTCCATAGCCGTCAGATCCTAGTCGGCTAATGAAGTGGCGTTTCCGTAGTACCGACGTCCGTACCACCACTGCACCCGTCTTTGCTGATCGCATACATAGAACATCAGTTCTGTTTTTTTATTATACATCTTCGCCAGCAAATCCGCAATGTTTTTCGAACGTTTGTACGCATTTCCTCGTTATAAATTAAAAAGCCGCGCAATATCAGAAAACTACGTTCCAATATCACCCGGCTTTACAACTAACGTGTAGCACTTCAAGTGAACTAACTTATAAGCTTATCCAAATCAATGTATGGTCCTGTATTCACCATATCTATCAGTTTGTTCGGCGATATATACCCCAAACATTCCCGGCACTCTTTGCCTTTCATGATGGCAATCACATTCTCACCATGATATCGTGCCCTATATCCGACAAGCGCCTTGTTGTTGTCGGTCCGTAACTGTCGTTCGTCTTTCATATCAGAAATCACCTCCAAATATATCAATATTAGGTTCGCCATTTGGCAAGTTAAACTCTTTTACAACACGTCGCTCTGTAGTATCCACATACATTACAGAAACATAATCTGTAATCTTTACCTCTTTATACTTTTGAACGAGCTTGTCATATGTTTCTTCATTGGATACAACTATGCTAAGTTTCACCCCACGTTCTCTGAGGTTGCCTAAGTAACAAGCTGAAAAGACAGTATTCATTTTATGAACAGAATGAATCATAAAGTTCGACATAACATCGAAATACCATTCTTTAACACCTATGTCGGCCAAGGCATTTGTCTTAAAACCAAAATCCGCTCTATATGAATATGCCCCCTTCAGAGAACATACAACAGGCTCTCTTGTTACTTCTAAGCTGTATCCTCTATATAGAAAATCATTTTGAAGGATTTCTCTTGTAACCTTTTCTAGTAAACTTCCTTCTTCTCTCACAATTCTCTTGTCAGCGTATTTTTCTACAAACTGCCTGCCTCGCTCGATTGTCTCTTCATCTATTTGTAATTCATTTTCGACTTGTATTTTACGCAAGCCATTCGCTTCCAAAAGCATTTCCTGTGTCAATTCCGTTACAGCAGGATCCGCATTCTCATATATCGCCTTCAAGAGGGTCTCACGAACCGGTGCTTTTATTTTTGCATTTGTTATATTTGATATAGTCGCACCTGTCGTACCGCATTTTTCTGCAAAGCTTCTTCCGGAATCGGTACCCATTGCCATTTTGACAAGTCTAGCCAACTCAGCAAAATCCACATCATCAGTTTGTACATATCCCGGAAAGACTCTTTCATTCTTTTGCCGTGCCATAATACCCACCTCTCTTTCACGTTGAATTTATCATATCATATTATGTTAAATAAATCAATATGTTATTTAACGTTTATTTTCTTTTTATTTAACGACACGACTTTTATCAAATAAAAAAGGTATTAAAACAGTACTGCTCATCTACAATACCTATTTTAATACCTTCAAAAAAAATCTCTAAGAACGGAAATCGGGAAAAACTAATATTTTATTGTCATGAGCTTTATCAGCTCGCGTACCTTCCGTATACGTTTATTGTTCCACTGCTTTTTTTCATACATGGACAACAGATTATATTCTCTAAGAAACTCCGCCCAATCAGCAATATCCGTTTCATTTGCAAACCAATCCTTAAATGCTTCGCCTGAGTCCATGTAATAATTCTCCATGATATATGCGCCAATAATAAGGTACTGGGTAATTGTAAACGAATCATAATCTGCTTCGTCAGGGTAGTTCTCCACATTATACATAGTCCTGCGGACAAAGTTGCCCCGCTGTTTTACAAACCTACTGTGTGTCCTGACTCCCCCGAACGGGTTTTCAATCGCACAATCACCACATATCAGACATACCTGCTCCGCACTTATTTCTCCAAGGTGTCTCTCTTCATCCAGCACGGCAATATCATAAAACGTAGTTAATGGAAACTTCCATTCAAGAACCCAGTATGCAATGGTGTTAAATACAAGCTCTTCGTCCGTAGGATTTTCCTTTAAGAATGTTTTCTCGATGAAGTTTTCATATTCACCGTAGAGATCCATAAATGCTGCATTACTTACTTTCTTTGAATCTTCGAGGCGATGTTCAACCATCGACTTCAAAATACGAATGTTCCATAATTGTGTCAATTCAAAGAACTGCATGGCGTTAATCTTATGTCCGGAAAGCTTATCTTCGATATTATCCATGGAAGAACCTCGTAACGCTTCTACTATATCATCCGGCATAGTATCCATTTGCGCTGTTCTCAAATCTGCTTCCTTGTCTCTGTAATCCTGTGCATACTTCAACGCTCGTCCATAAGCCTCTTTGTTGCTATCGCTTAGGATATTTTCTCTTTTTAAATGGCTTCTGATGGAACTCTTCTCTGATTTAAGATCATAAGCGTAGCGTATCAGCTCCATTATCATTTCATCTGCAAATTCGGATTTACTCATCGCCCCAACATCAAGCATATCGGCAAGCTCTGGTTGAGTATCTTTAAGCCTATCACAATACAGTAATACAGCTGTTGTTATATAATCTTTGACTAATTCTATTTTATGATTCAGGAAAATCACCCCTTATTCTTCTGCTTCCTGCTATACGGTGACAGATCAAAGAACAACTCCTCCATCTGCTCCGATGACAGATCCTCTCTCTGCAAAATTGATATCATCTCTTCCTGTCGTGGCTGTCCAAGCGTCAGCCGGTACAACGCCAGCACGTTTATCAGTCTGTCATACTTCGTCTTATCCTGACTGAACGGATACATCGGTACTATACGTTCTATCTGGTATTTGTACGG
>JAQXZK010000143.1 GCA_029227175.1 Bacteroidales bacterium
ATGTGTTTTTTCACCGTTCACTTCTGTCAATGAATGACTTCCACCGCCAAAATGCTATCTACATCGCGACAAAACCGTTATGGAAGTGGAGAAACACCATCTGCACGATGACAAAGGTATTTCGGAAATGGAAAAATACCATCTGCACGATGACAAAGATATTTCGGAAAAAGAAAAGCACCATCTGCACGATGACAAAAGCATTTCGGAAATGGAAAAACACCATCTGCACGATGACAAAGGTATTTCGGAAATGGGGAAATACCTTCTGCACGATGACAAAAGTATTTCGGAAAAAGAAAAACACCTTCTGCATGACGACAAGGAGTCCTGGGAGAAGGAATAGTATCTTCACCACATGAGAATCAGGCTCACGAACAGTATTTATTTGTTTGGCAAGGGAGATCAGCTACTATCAAAGCAAAGCAACAAAAAAAATGTTGTCGGAGTTGTCTTGAGTTGTCGTTTTAAAGACATCAGACAAGAGAGGATAACAAGGGATTCTCTCCTTTTTTCTCAACAAATGCTCGTAAGTTTCTACTTCCCCCGTATTTTTTTTGCTTTTTGTTTGGTGATTAAATGGTCGTTTGTATTTTTGCACTGCACAGTTAATGTGTAGGGACAGGGTCAGTGACCGTGTACCGCCCCGAGGTCGGTTATCACTGACCTCATTTTTTTTCCTCCTTCATACATTGTCATCCAGAAAATGCAAACGATATGTTTGGAGCAGACACAAAAAAAAGGGAATCGTTTCGATTCCCTTTTTGTCTATCTGCTTAGCACGGGAGGAGAGGCTCGAACTCCCGACAGCCGGTTTTGGAGACCGGTACTCTACCAACTGAGCTACTCCCGTGTGCTGATTGCGGTGCAAAGGTACACCAAACATTTAATTAGCCAAACTTTTTGGTCATTATTTTGCCAGACTCACGTCACACGCATCCTCAAACAGTACGCGATAGAACGAGGCTTTCCGCTCGAGAGAAAGCGGATAGGCACGCGAGGAAGAGGGCATCCGGTACAGCCTCATCCGACGATGGGCCAGCGAGAACTCCACATACGTTCCCACAGCCGGAATCTGAGGCACGTCCAAGCAGCGACAAATCGTCTCGGTGGCTTTCTCGCCCGTCGTGACAATGGTGGAGCAGTGGGGAATCGAGGCAAGCAGGCGGCGGATATCGGTCTGCTCGACAACCTCCAGGTATTTGTCGGACGCATTGTTCTTCAAGCGGCGGACGGCGGTAGCTGTGTCGTACAGCGCAACACCTTTCTCTTGCAGGAAGTCTACAAGTGCATCCTTCAGGAAGACCTTCCTCTTGACATCGGCAAAATGGTCCTTGTCTCCAAAAAACAGCAGGCCGAAGATGCGCCACATGTCGTTATTCCAATTGGGGTAAAAGAAATCCATGCTCCACCGCCTACGCTGTGGAGGAAAACTCCCAAGCATGAGCAAGGTGGCATGCTCGGGAAGGAAGGGCTGCAGAGGATGTTGTTCTACCTCAGCCACAAAAGCGGATTTACTTCTTGTTATTTACCTCGACATCCTTCGGGCGAGGTTCTTTCTTGGCCAACATGACTACATTGAACACGAACTCGGTCATCCACTCCTCCGAGTAGCCCAACCGCTCCTTGTACTGACGCACGCGGGCTGCCGTCTTGTGAACATCGTCCTGCTTCCATACCGTCTTGGTACAGATGTCGTGAATGGTCTTCTGAGTCATCGTATAAAGGGCACTCTTGAAGAAGGAAGGAAGACGGAACTTCCACTGCATGAGGTTGCCGAGCAACATCATCAAGTCATTGCTGAAACCCTGATACATCACGAAATAAGGCTGCACGTCATTCTGTGTTCGGCAATGCTTCTTAATCGAATTGTCTATCTCCTTGAAATAGTTATCACTCAGACCATAGTCCTGCTTCAACATCTTGCGCGCTACCGCCTTCTCGCCCTGCCCGAGACGTCCACCCTGAGTCGGGACCTTGAACATGCGTTTGAAATTAGCCAAGTCAGGGATGAAACGAAGATTCGTAATACCCAGATTGGCAGCGATTACTGCCTGATAATATACACGCGTAAGTGAGACAAAGTCTTCCACATTCCGGGCAGACGGTGTCTCATTCTTATGAAACAACTTTGAGAAAAAAGACATATATGTAAGTTTTTATTTTTTGATAAGAGTGGACAAAAGTAGCAAAAAGCAAGGATATATACATTAACAATTAGTCGTTTTCTTTCTGCCAGCACTCTATATCCTCCTCTATCTCAGGGAGCATATCGCGATGGAAAACCGGGTCTTTGACTCCCGACCGTTTTTGCGCCCTGTAATTATCGAGTAGCTTCAGTGCATACTTCGACAAGCCGAAAAGAGCAACCAGATTGCAAAGGGTCTGCAGAGCCATTGTAATGTCGGCAATGGTCCACACTACATCCAACGCGGTCAACGCGCCAAACAGTACCCATCCACCGGTGAGCAGGCGGAAGACGAACATGGCCCACTTGCTCTCGGACAGGATTCTGAGATTGGCCTCACCGTAATAGTAATTGCCCAAGATAGAACTGAAGGCAAAGAAGAAAATAGATACCGCTACAAAGACACCTCCGTTCGGGCCAAGTGTTGCCACCAAAGCCTGCTGCGTGAGGCGGATGCCGTTAGCCTCATCCAACGGGACGCCACTCATCAGGATGATGAAAGCCGTACAGGAACAGATGACCAACGTGTCGCTGAACACTCCCAACGCCTGTATCAGTCCCTGCTTCACCGGATGGGACACCGTGGCCGTAGCAGCTGCATTAGGCGTTGAGCCCTCGCCCGCCTCATTGCTGAACAGGCCACGCTTCACGCCCTGCATCACCGCAACACCAAACACGCCACCCATCGTCTGTTCCAGTCCGAAAGCATGACGGAATATCAACGACAGCACATCGGGGAGCATACCGATATTCATCACAATGACCACCAAAGCCAAGACGATATAACCCAAAGCCATGAAAGGAACAATGACCGACGACACCTTCGCAATGCGCTGCACGCCACCAAATATAATCAAAAGGGTCATAACCACCAGGACAATGCCCATCCACAACGGACTGACACCAAAGGCATAATCGAAAGCAGCGCAGATGGTATTGCTCTGCACAGAATTAAACGCAAAAGCAAAATTGACAATAATCAGGACAGCAAACAAAGACGCCATCCAGGGTTTCTTCAACCCCTTCCTTATGTAATAGGCCGGACCGCCGACAAAAGAATCCTTGCCACGCACCTTGTATAATTGCGCCAAGGTAGATTCGACAAATGCCGTTGCAGCCCCTAACAGAGCAATCAGCCACATCCAGAACACCGCACCCGGGCCACCAACAAACAAGGCCGTGGCAACACCGGCCAGATTGCCCGTTCCAATCCGGCTTGCTAAGGAAATGACAAACGCCTCGAAAGAAGAGATGTGCCTCTGCCCGTCAGCCGACTTTGAGGTCGACTCACCCAGAAGCCGGAACATCTCACGAAGAAAGCCGAACTGGACAAACCGAGACCGAAGCGTAAAGAGCAACGCACAACCCAACAACAGAGCCACCAACAAGTAGCTCCAAAGAAAATCACTTACTGTTACAAGCCATTCCAACATAACTTTTCAAAACTAATCTCGTTAAGCATCAGAAAACACCGCAAATCTACATCTTTTACAGGCCTTAATTCACTCATTTATAAATAAGTTAGGCGTTTTTTTAAAAAAAACTTTCTTTTTCGTAACAATATTTCAAGAAACAATGTATTTTTGCAAACAGGTAAATTAAGTTATTAACCATTAAACATATCAAAACTATGACAGAATTAGTTGAAAAGTTGACAGTTGCTATGGCAGCATTCGAAAAGGACGCAAAGGCTGCTGCAACAGGGAACAAGGCTGCTGGTGCTCGCGCACGTAAGGTATCTCTGGAAATTGAAAAGGATTTGAAGGCTTTCCGCAAAGTGTCTATTGCTGCTGCAAAATAAATCCATACAAAAATCGCAAAATAAAAAAGGACTATTTTTGAATAGTCCTTTTTTATTTTATAATCGTACTGATACTTACCCTGTTCCAGTCCGGCTCCTCATAGACCTTTACCAAGCCGGCTCCATTGGCCCGTATGCGATAGGCCGAGATACGATACCGGTTGACAAGCAAAGACTTGACCGCCTCGGCACGCCGACCGGCCAAACGAATATTCAACTGGTCGCTTCCCTCCGGAGAAGCATAACCCTGAATCACGACCATAGCACCCGGATGCTTCCTGAGATAAGCGGCTATACGCTCTATGGCCGGCAACTGTCCGCTATCAACTACGGCACTGCCCTGGCGGAAGAGCACAACCGACTCCGGCGCCCTATAGCCACCGGTTGCTACCGGCTGCTCCGGCTTCACTTCCTGAGCAGGTTGTTCCACGGCGGGAAGCTGCTGGTTGCGCAGTTCCTCAATGACACGCTGCTGCTCTTCTATCACAGACCTGGCCTCCTCAAGCTCCACACTCTTCTGCTCGTTTTCGTAACGCAATTCATTGACCGCCTCATTGAGGAACTCTATTTCGCGATAATGATAACTGTACGGACGCGTCATGTATGGATAACCGTTACTGTTCTTCAAGTGTAGAATCACGCAGGCCGATATCTCCCAGAGAGCCCGCCTCGTGTCAAACTGAATCTTGCCGGTTATCTTGTTCCGCAAATCATAAATCAAGTGGGGACGCAAAGACAAAGTCACATATCTTGCCTTATCCATATTGAAATTCAGATTCAAACCCAGCCTTGCACCGATAGAGTTCTCATTTTTATTCAATGAGTAGTCGATAAAACGCAGATAACCCACACCCAGGGCTGTTTCGACCTCGAAGAAGCGCGGACGGCCATGATAACCTGCAAGCAGATTATTCAGATTCAGGCGATTCGTCAGGAACACGCTGATATTGTCATAATCCGTTGTACTTCTTTCTGTGTTGACAGCCATCATGAATTCGGATGTCAACCCATAAATCGGAGTCAGCTGCTTATTGATACTCAACCCGAAAGCCGGCCTGATATCGGTAAAGAAAACACTATGAATAAGAGGAGCAGATGTACCCACACTGGCACCGAAAGACCAGTTGTCTGTTCCGCGCGTTCCCTGAAGAGAGGACTGCGCATGAACAAAAAACAGCGCCATGAGGGACGCTGCAAGGGTTATCATCATTCTCTTATTTATCATAGCAATGGTTATATTATCAACCAACCTCAAAAGACAAGCTATTGGAGCAAATTCTCAAAGAACACCGGTTTATTTTTGTCGGTGTAAAGATAGGTCTTTTCTTCAGCAAACTGCAAAAGTGAAACAACTTTTTTCTAACTTACTGAATATATGGAACATCAGCCTATGAAGATTTTGCCATCTCAGCCCAAAAAAGGCCAGCCGACTTTTCTATTCCTCATGCAGAAGATTAGATAAAAACCAACTGGCCCTTTCTGTCAATCGCAGCCAAACAATGTGATATTTACAATATTCTTGGCCGGTATATGTGCGGGTAATAGGACTCGAACCTACACGACTTGCGTCACCAGATCCTAAGTCTGGCGCGGCTACCAATTACGCCATACCCGCAAAGATTCCGTCGATGATAGACGTGTGCAAATATAGTCAGTTTTTCCCAACCACACAAATTGTGAACGAAATAAATGACTCTATCCGCCTTACACAACCTCCATCTCAAACGGAACGATGTTACTTTAATCAGTCATTACGCCTGTTTCCCAAGAAAATCATGACGTAGTAGAACAGTGTTGCCAAAGAGCCCAAAGCAGCCACAACGTAAGTGTAAGCAGCCGAGCGCAATGCACTCTCTGCATAAGAATGATTGTAAGCATTGGTTATACCGGCACGCCCCAGCCATACCAATGCACGGTAGCTGGCATTGATTTCAACCGGCAACGTAACCAGACTGAATAAAGTTGTCGATGCAAAGAGGATGATACCGGCCAAAAGCAACTGCGGGAATGTCTGTAACATAATTATACCCAAAAGTAAAACCCACGACATGATACTGGAGGCAAAAGACACCACCGGCACCAACTTGCTTCTCAATGTCAATGGTGCGTATGCCTTCGCATGCTGCACAGCATGACCACACTCGTGAGCCGCAACAGCGGCAGCCATGATACTGTCACTCTCGTACACACCCTGACTGAGATTCACGGTCTTGTTGGTCGGATTATAATGGTCTGTCAACTGCCCCTGAGTGCTGATGACTTTGACATCATAAATACCATTATCGTGCAACATCTTCAATGCCACATCACGTCCTGTCATGCCATTCCCTATTGAAATACGGGAATACTTCTCAAACTTTCGTTTCAAATTTGCCTGCACCAGCCAACTGAGCAAGGCTACACCGATAAAAATAATCCATTGAATTGGGAGTCCGCTTGTATAATACATGGTCAATTCTTTTTTCTGTTTAACATTCAATTATCAATTTGAACAATACAAATTGCATGCCAAGAAAAAAGAAGTGTCCCGCTCCCTATTCGTGGAGTAGGACACTTCTTCTATAAATAACAGCAATATCCGGACATCCTACTCTTCTGTATATCGTTCAATAGTCTGGTCTCTGTCCGGACCCACTGACACGATTTTGATAGGAGTCTCAAGTTGCTCTTCCAAGAAAGTCAAATACTGGTTGAACTCCTCCGGGAACTCATCTTCGGAAGTCATCTTTGTCATATCTGTTTGCCATCCCGGCAACTCAACATAGACAGGTTCCACACCCTCTGAGATATCAAACGGGAAGTAATCTATCTCCTCGCCACTCGGCAGACGATATGCCACGCAAGCCTTAATGGTTTCAAAAGTATCCAGCACATCACTCTTCATCATGATGAGCTTGGTTACGCCATCAACCATCACAGCATACTTCAAAGCAACGAGGTCAATCCAACCACAGCGGCGCTTACGGCCTGTTACTGCACCAAACTCATGGCCAAGCGCACCGATTTTCTCGCCTACCTCATCAAAGAGTTCTGTCGGGAATGGTCCCGAACCCACACGCGTACAATATGCCTTGAAAATACCATACACATCACCAATCTTATTAGGTGCAACTCCAAGGCCGGTACATGCACCTGCACAAATCGTATTGGACGAGGTCACAAACGGATATGAGCCAAAGTCAATATCAAGCATGGTACCTTGTGCACCCTCGCACAGAATGCTCTTGCCCTCACGAAGAAGTCCGTTCACCTCATGTTCACTATCAACCAGCGGGAACTGTCTCAAGTACTCAATGCCCTCCATCCAAGCCTTCTCCATCTCAGAGAGATCGTACTCATAGTTGAGACTTTTGAGAATTTGTTCATGACGGGCTTTGGCTGCTGCATATTTTTTGTCAAAGTCTACCAGCAAATCACCTACGCGCAAGCCGTTGCGACTTACCTTATCGGTATAGGTCGGGCCGATACCCTTACCGGTCGTGCCAACCTTGGCATCACCCTTAGCTGCTTCGTACGCAGCATCCAGAATGCGGTGAGTAGGAAGAATCAGATGTGCCTTCTTCGAAATATGAAGGCGCTCCTTCAACGGATGTCCAGAAGCCTCCAAAGCCTCTGCCTCTGCTTTGAACAATGCAGGATCGAGCACCACCCCATTTCCGATGATATTCACCTTGTTTCCCTGAAAAATGCCGGAAGGAATTGAGCGAAGCACATATTTCTGACCTTCGAATTCAAGTGTATGGCCCGCATTGGGTCCACCTTGAAAACGAGCTACCACATCATAACGAGGAGTCAGTACATCGACAACCTTGCCTTTGCCCTCATCACCCCACTGGAGTCCTAAAAGAATGTCTACTTTCATAATGATTTATATCTTCTTGTTTTTATTTTCTTTCATCTGGCGTTTACTCAACCTGTCGCATTTGCTGCACAAACCATAAACATAAAGCGAATAATGCGAGATATTGAATCGATTAGGCTTTGACGATTCTATCATATTCTGCAAATCCACATTATGGAATTCTATCACACTTCCGCACTGTGTACAAATCAAGTGATGATGTGTTTCACGATTATAGCATTTCTCGTACTGCGAAGAATTGCCAAACTGATGTTTGATGACCAACCTGGCATCAATCAGTAAAATGATGGTATTGTAAAGAGTGGCACGACTTACACGAAATTTCTCTTCGTCGGCCATGATAGTATAAAGGGTTTCTATATCGAAATGCCCGTCAAGCGAATAGATGGTATCAAGTATAGCGTAACGTTCAGGAGTCTTTCTGTGACCTCTGCTGGTGAGATATTCCGTGAATATCTGTCGGACGGTTTCCTTTACATTCGGATTGCTAATCATATCATCCCATCACAAATTTGGACGCTACAGCGTACAAAGATAATTTATTTTTTAGGTCTACACAAAAATATGCCTAAAAGTGACGACAACGTCGTAAAAATTTCACTCTCGCCAAGGCTGTGCCTCCTCAGACACAAACCGATAAAGAGATTTGGCATTGTCGTCTGCCGATTCGCAGCATGACTCCACCTTGCGGCACACCTTGAAAGCATGTTCCAGTGAATGTTGCATGTATCTTCTCAAGGCTGCCATAACCGCCATTTTGACAGCATAAGAACCACTGAGGAATGCTGCTACAGCCTGATCCAAGAACTCATTGGCAACACGTTCTTCCATATCTCCTTTTTGTGCCAACAATCGAGCGACAAGTTGAAATCCGCAAACCTGAAAATATTCCCTTCCATCTGCTATCCACTGAAAAGCCTTTGAGGGCGCATAAGGCAAATACTGAAACAGATTCATTGTTGTCAATTCGGCAATTTCCTGCGTGCGGATATCCTCCACCCAAATATCAGCCACCTCCGGCAGGAACTCATCTACCGGCATCAGGAAAGCAGCCAGTATCTTGCTCTCTCTTACATTTTCATTCCACAAGTATTGAGCCAGCACACGATTTTTCTCAAACTTCTTCGCAATCTGCTTGAGACGAGGCAGTTCCACACCGAAATTTACCCGATAGTGCAACCCTTTCTCGCGCATACTTGCCGATACAGCTCCATTCATACTCAATCGGAGTTGTAATTTCACCTCGCTTAACTGTTCCTTCAGTTCGTCTGTCATAGTCTCTTCCTCTCTAATCTAAAAATGAATAATCTCGCGAATAACGAAGCATTTGCTCATCGTAAGCCTCTCCATACAGCACATGCACATCTCTTATTTCCCCATTGGCTGCATATACCGGAACAATGAGGGGATTGACAAATCCCTTATACGGAGCCAGATTCAACCGCTTGTAACGGCGGAGCACCTCGCGATGAATTCGCTTGTCTACCTTCACTGCATACGTCTCCACCAAACAACGAGCCGCCTCATAATCTCCGGTTGACTTGATACGCTGGACCTCGGCCAACAACTCACCGACAAGGCTGCGCAAGGCCTCATAGTCATGAATGAGCAGATAAGTTTTCCCTCCACGTTTCTCTAAAGTCATGACTCGACTATTCTGTCCATGTTCATAACACCAGCGTGCTATCAACTGTCGGTTTCTCATGTGCGATTCCTCAAGCATAGCACCCGGTTGGATACGCACCAGTTGCGTCATCAAGCCGTTCATCATGTAATGATAATACTGTGCCTTATATGCCTCCCCATCAGGCAGGAGACCCAATTCGACCATTTTCGAATCAGCCATGTAATACAAGCCAAACAAGTCTGCACGTGCTTCTTCTATCGTTGCCCCATAAGCCTTCAACGCGTCCGCGTCAACTTCAGGCAGCAAACGCCCCGAACCATGGCCCAAGCACTCGTGCAAGTCTGTATGTAAGTCGTCCGTAAGATGCCCATAGCGCTTAATCAATTTCTGTTCCTTCTTACTGTATACAAATTCCTCGTCGAACCCGCTTCCCTGCGATGCCAGACTGTAGGCTTCTGTAATATTTCCTATTGTAACCGACTTAGAGCCATAAGCTGCACGAATCCAATTTGAATTGGGCAGGTTAATGCCTATCGCTGTAGCAGGATAGAGGTCTCCGGCCAACACAACAGCGGTTATTACTTTGGCCGATACACCTTTGACCAACGGTTTCTTAAAACGGTTATCTATCGGTGAATGGTCCTCAAACCACTGTGCGTTTGAACTGATGACCTCCGTACGATGTGTCGCCTCCATATCCTTGAAGTTCACCAAGGCTTCCCACGAAGCCTTCATGCCCAATGGGTCGCCATATGTCTCAGTAAACCCATTGATAAAGTCTACACGAGAGTCCAAATCCTTTACCCATTCAACGGCATAGTCGTCGAAGAGTTTCAAATCACCTGTTTCATAAAAAGAAATCAGAGACTCAATAACACGTCTCTGCTGCTCATTTTCAGCCACAGCCTCAGCCTGATGAAGCCAGTAAACGATGCGCTCTATCACTTTGCCATAACGCCCACCGACTTTCCAGACCTCTTCCCGAATCGTGCCGTCATCATCCTTCACCAACCGGCTGTTCAACCCATAAGAAACAGGAGTTTCGTCTGTAACGTCTTTTTGGCGCTCGTAAAACTGCTCTACTTCAGCCTGCGTAACACCCTGATAATAATTACATGCAGACGTAGCCACAAGGTCTTCTCCCTCTGATTGGTTGACGCGTTTCGGCATCACATTAGAATCGAAAATGACCGGAAAGAGTTCAGCAACCATTTCTCCCACTGTTTCACCCTCCCGCAAAGGGAGTTTGTCTGTCGGAAGCTTGTTTATCTCTTCACGCAAGAACTCCGGAGAGAAACGCGGAACGAATTTTTCGCAACCATAATGATGGTGAATACCACTCGAAAACCAAACACGCTTCAAGTATACGGTCAACGCCTTATATGACTTTAGATTTCTTCTGCCCGAGTAGTTGATATAGACAGCCTCAAGCAGTTTGCGTATGCGCAGATTATACCGACCGTTCTGGTCAAACAAAATATCACGACCGGTCAAGGCCGCTTCACTCAGATAATAAACGAGTTTTTTCTGCTGTAGTGACAACGTATCGAAATGCTTCACCTCGTAACGTATCAGTTGTAAGTCAGCAAACCGATCAACAACTATTTCCTTTTTTTTAAAAGCTCTTGTCATGCGATGTTATTACAAAATAAATGCCCCCTGAGGAAACTATCCTCAAGCGGCATTATCCATATTCCTCTTCTTAAATTATTTGTGCATGTTCTTCTTGCGGAAAGAATGGGGTGTCTCACCCACGTATTTATAGAACGCAGCATAGAAAGACTGGCGGTTGGCAAAACCTACCATTGCACTGATCTCCTCTATGGTATTGTCGGCATAGCGTTTGTCTGTCATCAAATGTTTGGCATCCCGAATCCTGTTTTCATTCAGCAAGCTGGAGAAATTGATTCCAAAGCGAGAATTGATTACAGCCGACAAATAACGCGTATTGGTATTCAATTCCTCTGCCAATTTCACAGCAGTAAAGTCCGGATCACGATATCTTTTCTGCAATAATATAATGGACAGAATCTTTTCATACAACTCATCGGCAAGTTCTGGACGAATCAAGCCGCGGTAAGCCGCATTTTTCTGTTTTTTCTCACGCAAATTATAAGGCATTTTCTTCTCATGCCCTTCCATTTGCGATGTTTCTACGTTTTTCATAATGGAGATTTCTCTACTTTTTCTTTTTACAACATTTTCTACAAATGTATCAATTTCCCCTGTATTGGGAAATTATTTTTCGATCATTTCATACATAGTCTGTCAAAAACATCAATACTTCTTTCATTTTGCCATATCGGGAATACAATTTCTCTGTCAAAACTTTTTACGGAAAAGGGACACCGCTATCAACGATGCCCCTTTTTATTCCATACGATGTTATTTTACTTTCTCTTATTCCTTGACCGGAGACTGTGCTAATGTAGCTACCAGGAAATCATAGAATCGCTTTACTGACGGGATGTAAGCTCGCTCAGCCGGAGAGTGAGGCGAACGAAGTGTCGGACCGAAGGAAATCATATCCAGTCCAGGCATGATAGCGCCAATAATGCCACACTCCAGTCCGGCATGAATAACCTTCACTTGCGCCTCATCGCCGAATTGCTCCTTATATGATTTCACCATTGCCTTGAGAATCGGTGACTCCACATTGGGTTGCCAACCGCCATAACCACCACTGGTCTCTACCTTCATACCGGCCATAGAAAAGCATGCTATCAGGCTATCGGCCAAGAAATCCTTCATCGTATCGCAAGAACTACGAGCCAGGATGTGAATTTCAGCCTTACCATCTCCTATTTCGACAATGGCCAAGTTAGAAGAAGTCTCAACGGTATCCGGTACTGTCGGAATCATACGAGTCACACCATCCTGACAAGCAAGAATTGCCGAAATCAAATTATCTTGTATTTCGACCGGCACGACGGCTACCGGTGAATGTACCTCCTCGAGAATGAGTTGAATACCACTCTCGATGGTTTCATATTCTGAGGAAATCTGTGCTTCATATTCCTTGATATAGGTTTCCAAGTCTGCAATATCATCCGGATTGAACGCCAGCGTGACATGTGCTTCGCGCGGAATAGCATTACGCATATTGCCTCCGGCAAACTCGGCCATCTGACAATCAAATTCTATCAACAGGTCATGCACAATACGTGCAAGGAGTTTGTTGGCATTGCCGCGTCCCTCGTTTATTTCCAATCCCGAATGTCCACCACGCAATCCTTTCAAGGTAATCTTGCGACCGACAAAACCAGGAGTGCAGACTTCCGTCTTGTATTCCAGTTCCGCATTGATGTCCAAACCTCCGGCACAGCCGATATATAACAAGCCTTCTTCTTCCGAATCAAGATTAAGCAGAATTTCTCCCTGCAAAGTGTCAGGACTCAATGCATTGGCACCAAACATGCCAGTTTCCTCATCACGCGTTATCAAAGCCTCCAATGGACCGTGTTTCAAGGTGTTATCCTCGAGAACAGCCATAATAGCAGCCACACCCAAACCGTTGTCAGCTCCCAGCGTCGTACCTTTGGCCTTCACCCAGTCACCATCAATCCACGTCTGAATGGAATCCTTCGTAAAGTCATGCTGAACATCCACCTCCTTCTGTGGAACCATGTCCATGTGAGCCTGAATGATAACACCCTTACGGTTTTCCATTCCCGGGGTGGCAGGCTTACGAATGACAACATTGCCTGCGCCATCTATAAATGATTCGAGTCTAAGGTCTTTACCAAATTTCACGATAAATGCTGCAACAGTCTCCGTATGTCCTGACGGACGTGGAATCTGTGTCAACTCATAAAAATGTTTCCACACACATTGCGGAGTCAGTTCTAAGATTGTGCTCATAATAGTATAGTTTTAATTTTTAACCTTTCCGTTCTACAATATATAAGGTATAACATTCCTCTTCAGTCCTGTTCCTTACGTGCCTTCTTCTCTCGGATGAAGTCCAGCCTCAACTGAGCCTCTTCGCGTTGCTGTTTGGCTACAGTTATCGCACATAAGAGCTGAGACAATTCCAACACGTCATGTGCTGCCTTCACATCAGCTTTCGTGAGCTGGGTCGTATATTTCTTGTCACCTCGAAACTCAACTCGGAGACTCTTACCCACATTCATTGCCACAAACGAAATAACATCTCCATCGTCACCCAACTTGTAGTCGGCCTTCTCAATATGTTCGCCCATGTCAGTTGTTTCATAACTGTCCTTAGCCATCGGTGTCTCAGCGTATGTCTTGTCCGGTGCTGACACACAAACCGACGTGTGGTGAATATTACCTTTGCCGCAATAAATAGACGTCATGCTCATCTTGCCAAGTTCATCTGTCTGGAATCTCAGGTACGAGCGGTGCAGATTCCGCTCCAAAACCTGTGATGGAGCCAGGTAATTTCCAATCTGCTGATACTCGGCATCTTTCTCAAACTTGAATTTTGGTTTCAGTACATCTACCTCACCATTCTTTGCTGCAATGATGCTGTCCAATGTCGCAATGAGACGTTGCTGACGAGTTTCTTCCACATCCAATTGCAGACGTTGACCGGCTTTTCGGGTTTCAAACGCTTTGGGATACAACACTTTGATGGTGTCTATCAACATGCGCGCCTCGTCTAATTCGCCCTTTTCGTATGCTGCCTGTGCCGCCTGCAAGATGGGTTGCGCTTTTTTCTCTACATTGTTGCACGAAACCAATGTCACGCCTAATAAAAGGCACAAAAAGAATGATTTCCTCATATTTATCATGTTTCTTCGTTGTTCAGTAGGGCAAATTTAATGGAAATATCCGTACTTTTGTAGCCAAATACTGCAAACTTTTCAGAACTTATGGTTTTTTACCTTCTGAGATTTCATTTATTGACACATCTCAGTTGGTACGTACAGAAACTATTTAATAGAACAGCCTATTACCATGTTGAAACTGACTACTGAAGCGCTTAAAGAAAAACTTCAATCTCCGATTTTCCACCGGATATCCGAGGTATCCGATGAACTGGGCATGGAATGTTATGTGGTTGGCGGCTACGTCAGAGATCTTTTTCTGGAACGCCCCTCCAAAGACATTGACGTGGTAGTGGTCGGAAGCGGCATTGGCATTGCACAGGCACTGGCCGACCGACTCAAACCACACGCACAACTTGCAGTCTTCAAGAACTTTGGCACAGCTCAGCTCAAATGGCATGGTATAGAAATCGAGTTTGTCGGTGCACGCAAAGAAAGCTATTCGCACGACTCACGAAAGCCTATCGTAGAAAACGGCACTTTGGAAGATGACCAGAACCGGAGGGATTTCACCATCAACGCAATGGCGATCTGCCTCAATGCCGCCCGCTTCGGTGAACTGGTTGATCCATTCGATGGGCTGTATGACTTGGAAGACGGCATCATCCGGACTCCACTCGACCCTGATATTACCTTCAGCGATGACCCGCTTCGCATGATGCGTTGCGTACGTTTCGCCACACAGCTCAAGTTCCAGATTGAGGACTATACCTTCGACTCTCTGTGCTACATGCGCGAACGCATCAGCATCATCAGCCGCGAACGAATTGCAGACGAGCTAAACAAAATCATACTTTCCGACCAGCCTTCCCGAGGATTCATAGACCTGGACCGTTGCGGACTGCTTCCGTTGATTTTCCCGGAAATTGTTTCCCTGCAAGGAATCGAGACAAGAGATAACCGCTCTCACAAGGACAATTTCTACCACACTCTTGAGGTGCTCGACAACGTAAGCAGACAGAGCGACAACCTGTGGTTGCGATGGGCGGCCCTGTTACACGACATCGGAAAGCCTCGTTCCAAGCGATGGAATCCCGCACAAGGATGGACGTTCCACAACCATAACTATATTGGCGAGAAAATGATACCCGACATCTTCCGAAAGATGAAGTTGCCCATGAACGAGAAGATGAAATACGTGCAAAAGCTTGTCGGCCTGCACATGAGACCGATAGTGATTGCCGATGATGAAGTCACCGACTCGGCCATCCGCAGACTGCTCTTCGAGGCCGGTGACGATATTGAAGACCTGATGATTCTGTGTGAGGCCGACATAACCTCCAAGAATGCAGAGAAGAAACAACGTTTCCTTGACAATTTCCAGTTAGTTCGTCAGAAGCTCAAAGACATTGAAGAGAAGGATCACATCCGCAACATGAAGTTTGCCTTCACCGGAGATGATATCATGACACTCTTCAACCTCAACCCCTCTCCTGTCATCGGCGAGTTGAAAAACGCCATCAAGGAAGCGGTCATCGAACATGGCATGAGCAACGACTACGATACACTCAGAACCTACATCATCGAAGTAGCCGCGGCCAAGGGGGTCAGGCCTACTACTTCTGACTGATACCGGCCTATGAAACGCATTGGTTTACTCTCAGACACCCACGCCTGGTGGGACGAGAAGTACATAGAACACTTTGCATGCTGCGATGAAATCTGGCACGCCGGCGATATCGGCTCACTCGACGTTGCAGACAGACTGGCGGCCTTCCGCCCCCTGCGTGCTGTTTACGGCAATATTGACGGACAAGAGATTCGCACCGTATATCCACAGATACAACGGTTTACCATCGAAGGAGCCGAGGTGGTCATGAAACACATCGGAGGCTATCCGGGTAAGTACGACCCATCCATCGTCCGTTCTCTACTAGTCCATCCGCCCAAGCTTTTCATTAGCGGGCACTCACATATCCTGAAAGTGAAATACGACAAGGCTCTTGACATGCTGCACATCAATCCGGGTGCAGCCGGCCGCTACGGATTTCACAAGGTTCGTACCCTGGTGCGTTTCACTATTGACAACGGAACCTTCAAAGACCTCGAAGTGATTGAATTAGCAGATAAATTCTCAGACAAATGAAACTGAAATATTGGATACTGGCAGCAAGACCCAAAACGCTGACCGGAGCACTCATTCCCGTGCTGGTAGGCACCTCATTGGCTCTACGAGACGGGGTCTTTCAACTCTTCCCCTTCCTCTGTTGCCTGCTATTTGCCTGTGGCATGCAGATAGCTGCCAATTTCATCAATGACTACTATGACTTCCAGAAAGGCTCTGATCGTGAAGACCGCTTAGGACCGGAACGGGCCTGTGCACAAGGATGGATCACTCCAAAAGCCATGTTGCGTGGAATCATTATAACCCTCTTGCTAAGCGCATTGTGCGGCTGCGGATTACTGCTTCGCTGGCAGTCATTCCCCTATAATGGACTGGAACTGATTGTCGTTGGAGCCTGTTGCATACTCTTCGCCTTCCTTTACACCACTTACCTGTCCTATCTCGGATTTGGTGACGCCCTGGTTTTCATCTGTTTCGGACTCATTCCCGTATGCGGCACCTACTACGTGCAAGGCTACCAACTCACCACCGACGTGTTCATTGCCTCCATTGCATGTGGTCTGGAGATAGACTCCCTGCTGCTGGTCAACAATTATCGAGACAGAGAACAGGACGCGCTCAGCAACAAACACACGTTGATTGTACGCTTCGGCGAGCCGTTTGGCCGTTATGCCTACCTTATCATCGGATTGTGTGCAGCCCTACTGATGCTCACCTTCAATCCCGACCATAAACTCTACATCTATCTTGCCGCCTTCTTCTATGCCTACACACACTTCCGCACTTGGAAGAAAATGTGTACCATCCATAGCGGCAGAGCATTGAACTCCATCCTGGGAGAAACCTCACGGAACATGATGCTCTATGGTTTACTCCTTGCTGCCATCATCCTTAACGCCTAAGGTTCCGACCACTTCATCATAGATATAACGGACTCTACCTTCGAATGGCGTTCAAATGCCATTCGAACGCCATTCAAACAACGTTCAAACGCTGACTGATTTCGCCACAAGCAGCAATCCATAGTTGTCCCCATTTTGCACTACCCAAGTGTATGATTGGGCCTAAACCCTAATCGGACAACAGAACGCAGACAAGTTCTCCGGGATAGTGAATATCCGGATTTTTTACCATATCTTCTTTGTAACTGAAAAAAATGGTCCAGCCCCGCCACACATGCTTGTAAGGGCACTTGAACCGAATCATGCATTCGACCTTGCCGAATCACGCATTTGACGTTGTCGAATAATGCTTTCGATAAGGTCGAAAATAATTCTTGGCGCTTCCCATTCTGAAAGGAAGGCAAAATATCAGAAACTTTTACCACAAATCTATTGAACGATTGGGGATAAAAAAACTCCCTACAGCGACAAGGCTATAGGGAGAGTTATATTGAGAGATGGGAATTATTACCCCAAGAAACTAAGCAATATACCTGCAGCAACAGCAGAGCCAATGACACCGGCAACATTAGGTCCCATGGCATGCATGAGAAGGAAGTTACGCGGGTCAGCCTTAGCGCCTTCTGTCTGGCTAACACGAGCAGCCATAGGAACAGCACTGACACCGGCAGAACCAATCAGCGGGTTGATTTTCTCCTTTAAGAAAAGGTTCATAAACTTAGCCATCAATACACCTGATGCAGAACCAATGCCAAAAGCGACGATACCTACGGCCAAGATGCCGATAGTCTGCCAGTTCATGAATGAAGAAGCAGTAGCTGTTGCACCGACTGTCAGGCCCAGGCAGATGACAACAATATTATTCAACTCGTTCTGTGCGGCCTTGCTCAGACGGTCAACCACACCACTCTCCTTCATCAGGTTACCAAGCATGAGACAACCTATCAATGTAGCAGCAGAGGGGACAACAAGACTTACGATAACAGCTACGACAATTGGGAATACAATCTTCTCGCGACGAGAAACCGTGCGCAACTGTTCCATCTTAATTTTACGCTCCTTCTCTGTAGTCAGGATTCTCATGATAGGCGGTTGGATAACCGGGACGAGAGCCATATAAGAATAGGCTGCCACAGCAATTGGGCCTAGTAACTCAGGAGCCAGCTTTGAGGTAAGGAAAATAGCAGTAGGGCCATCAGCACCACCGATAATACCAATAGAAGCTGCCTGTTCCGGAGTAAAACCGAAAATAGGAAGATCCATCTGTGTAACGATGAACGTAGCGAAGATACCTATCTGAGCAGCAGCTCCAAGAAGCAGGCTGCGAGGATTGGCAATCAGCGGGCCAAAATCTGTCATCGCACCAACGCCCAAGAATATGAGACAAGGATAAATACCAGCCTTAACACCTATATAAAGGATGTCAAGCAATCCACCCTTAGCCATGATATGACCATAACTATGGTAATACGGACTCTCGTGGTTAAGAAACTCGTTGTTCCACATCTCAGAATCAAACATCCCCGCACCGGGAAGGTTGGTCAGAATCATTCCGAAAGCGATTGGCAGAAGGAGCAAAGGCTCGTACTTCTTGACAATGGCCAGGAAAAGGAGGAAGCAACCGATACCTATCATCACTGCATTCTTCCAGCCTTCACCCGCAAAGAAGGATACAAACCCCATTTCACGAACGAAGTTGTTCAGCTTCTCTGCCATGTCAATGTCCGCAGCCAATACAGGAGTAGCCACGAGTAACAAGACCGAGAGTATGCTAAAGAATTTAATATTGTTTTTCATTACTGTTTTCTGTTTTATTTAACTGGTTGCTAATCATTGGAAAGTACTATTTTCGCATAAGTACTCATCCAACGACTAAAAACACGTTCATGCCAGCTCAATGATAGCCTCACCCTGCTGAACCTGAGCACCTTCCTTCACGCAAATGGCCTTTACCGTACCGTTGGCACCGGCACTGATAGAGTTCTCCATTTTCATCGCCTCAAGCAAGCAAACGGTATCGTTAGGAGTAACGGTCTGGCCTACCTTGACAAGTATCTTGGTAACTGTACCCGGCAGAGGTGCTGTTACAGCATTGTTACCGGCAGCCGGTGTCGGAGCAACAGGAGTTGACACGGGAGCCGGAGCCGCAGGAGCCGGTTTCGGAGCGAGACCCGGAGCCTCGGCTGCAACAAAGTCAGCAACGAGGTCAACAAGCAAGTCGCCCTGGCTGACGTTCTGTCCTACGCTTACTGAAACCTTCTGAACGGTTCCGTCTACCTCACTTACAATGTCATTAGCCATCTTCATGGCTTCGATGACGAGCAATACATCACCCTTCTTGACACGGTCACCAGCCTTTACATTGACACTGGTTACCGTACCCGGGAGTTCAGAAATGACAGCCTTCGGGCCGCCAACCTGACCGCCTGATGCAGCTGCACTTTGCATAATAGGGCGCGGAGCCTGAGCCTTGGTTTCTGGAACCTGCACATTATAGGTCTGACCATTGATGGTTACAGTCAGAGCACCGGATGCCTCCTCAACAACAGTAGCGTTGTAATCCTGACCACCAATATTGAATTTGAATTCTTTCATTTTTCTTTTCTTGTTTGATTAAATTAGGTTGTTTTTGAGGCTGTTCGAAGAACCTCGCGTGAATTTACAGATGCGGGTTAAGTTCGCGACGCCAGTGATGGAAGTTATAAGTGTGTGTCAGCACACCGCTCTCAAGGTCATGGGCATCGTTGAAGTAGAGATACAATGCCACAGCCACAGCAGCCTTATCCTGCTCACTGGCCTGTTCGAATGCCTTGGCCTGCTGCTTGGTGCTGTAATCACTTGCTACTACAGCCACAGACTTAGTAGTCTTCTTGGCTACAATAGTAAAGATGTTCAAAATGAGCACCAATATAATCAAGATGGCAAAGACCACGCCAATGCCGACAGCGGTCATCTGCCATGTTGTTGGTGTTATAGTTGCAATCATGCTGTTAACTGATTAGTTTGTCATTATAAAGGAATATTTCCATGCTTCTTAGCAGGATTCTGTGCCTTCTTGTTATCAAGTTGGTCAAGCGCACGAATGATGCGGAAACGCGTGTTGCGAGGCTCGATGACGTCATCAATATAGCCGTACTTGGCTGCCTGATATGGAGTTGCAAAGAGCTTGTTATATTCCTCTTCCTTCTCCTTAATGAAAGCCTTTGCCTCTTCAACCTTACCGGCATCCTTCAATGCCTTGGCATCCTTGGCATAAAGCACACTGGCAGCACCACTGGCACCCATCACTGCAATTTCAGAACTTGGCCATGCGTAGTTCAAGTCACCACGCAACTGCTTACAACTCATCACGATGTGGCTACCACCATAGCTCTTACGCAAAGTAACAGTTACCTTTGGAACTGTACATTCTCCATATGCGTAAAGCAACTTAGCACCATGCAGAATAACCGCATTGTACTCCTGACCGGTTCCTGGGAGGAAGCCGGGAACGTCAACGAGCGTAACGATAGGAATATTGAAGGCGTCGCAAGTACGAACGAAACGTGCAGCCTTGCGACTTGCATTACAATCCAAGACACCGGCTAACTGCTTCGGCTGGTTAGCCACGATACCAACAGCCATACCATTGAAACGGGCGAAACCGATGATGATATTCTTAGCATAGTTAGGTTGGATTTCCATGAACTCACCATTATCCACAATACCACTAATCACCTGATACATATCGTATGGCTCATTAGGGTTATCCGGAATTATTTCGTTCAAATAGTCTTCCATGCGGTTGATTGGATCCGTACACTCAATGCGAGGAGTTTTCTCCAAGTTGTTCTGAGGCAGATAGCTTATCAATTGCTTTATCATCATGATAGCCTCATCCTCGTTAGTAGCGGTAAAATGTGTCACACCACTCTTGGTTGCATGCACACTGGCACCACCCAACTGCTCCTGAGTTACTACCTCTCCCAATACTGCCTTAACAGGACCAGGACCGGTAAGGAACATATATGATGTGTTCTCAACCATCAAAGTGAAGTCAGTCAAAGCTGGGCTGTACACAGCACCACCGGCACAAGGGCCGAAGATACCACTGATTTGTGGAACAACACCACTGGCCATGATGTTACGCTGGAAAATCTCAGCATAACCAGCCAAGGCATTGATACCTTCCTGTAAACGAGCACCACCGGAGTCATTCAGACCTATTACCGGAGCACCAACCTTCATGGCCATATCCATGACTTTGCAAATCTTGCTCGCCAACATCTCGGACAGAGAACCTGCGCTCACAGTGAAGTCCTGCGCGAAAACATACACCAAGCGACCGCTAATTGTACCGCTACCGGTTACAACACCATCACCTAGATAATGTTTCTTTTCCATACCGAAATTAGAGCAACGATGCTCTACAAACATATCCATTTCCTCGAAACTGCCCTCATCGAGCAACATGGCAATACGTTCACGGGCTGTGTATTTGCCTTTCTCGTGCTGCTTGGCGATAGCCTTCTCGCCACCACCCAAACGAGCTTTCTTGCGAAGCTCCACGAGTTCTTTAATTTTATCTAACTGGCTCATTTTTATATTTTATTGTTGAATCATTTTAATAACAAATAAGAGAGTGATAAGTGGAGATTCTTTTTTACAACTTGTCTCCTGTCATCACTCTCTACTATCTTTTCCTCTATTTACTTAGCCGGTTCACAGAGTTCTGTAAGAACACCGGCTGTTGACTTCGGATGAAGGAATGCAATCATCATATTTTCTGCACCTCGACGTGGAGCCTTGTCTATCAAACGAATGCCCTTACTGTCCACTTCTGCAATAGCATTGGCAACACCGTCCTCAACCGCGAAAGCAACATGGTGAACACCCTTGCCACCATTAGCCATAAACTTGGCAATCGGACTGTCTTCACAAGTTGGCTCGAGCAATTCAAGTTTCACCTCACCCACCTTCATGAAAGCAGTCTTAACTTTCTGGTCAGCCACTTCTTCTACTGCATAGCATTTGAGACCGAGTACGTTTTCAAAATAAGGAAGAACTTCATCAATGCTCTGGACAGCAATGCCCAGATGGTCAATACGAGAAATTTTCATTGCGATTTAGTTATTATATAGTTAATTATGTTAATTGTTTTACGTTCAAAAACTAAAACGTACAAAGGAACGAATTTCCCCTCAATTAGCGAAATTTTTCTGCATGAAAATACACCTTTCGAAAAAGATTTCACCCAAAAGACGATACTGCAAACTCAAATTGAAATATCGAGATGTCAAATATTTAGATACAGTGCATTGTGTGCCCTTCATATAGCGTATCGACAGTATCTTCATGTCGAAAAGATTTAGGTAATAACATCACATACAATAAGATTTTGTTGTATCTTTGCTTTAGAAAAAAAACTAAACACAAGGAAACATGTCACACCTCGCACCACTCATTGCCGACCTTGCCTTGATTCTGATTTGTGCCGGCGTCATGACCTTGCTCTTAAAAAAATTGAAACAGCCACTGGTCTTAGGCTATATTGTAGCAGGTTTCTTGGCCAGCCCGCACATGCCCTACACGCCATCCGTTGTGGACACTGCCAACATACAATTGTGGGCCGACATCGGTGTCATCTTCCTATTATTTGCCTTAGGACTTGAATTCAGTTTCAAGAAAATCATGAAAGTTGGAGTATCGGCCGTTATCGCTGCCTGTACCATCATCTTCTGCATGACATTTTTAGGTATGATGGTCGGTCTCTCATTCGGTTGGAAAAGAATGGATTGCATTTTTTTTGGAGGAATGATTGCCATGTCTTCCACTACCATCATATATAAGGCTTTTGAGGATTTAGGTATTCTGAAGAAACAGTTCGCGAACCTCGTCTTGAGCATCCTAATTCTGGAAGATATTCTTGCCATCCTGCTTATGGTCATGCTCTCTACCATGGCAGTAAAAAATAATTTTGAAGGGATGGAGATGCTTCAAAGCATTGGAAAGTTAGGATTCTTCCTCGTTCTATGGTTTATTGTCGGACTGTATCTTATTCCTGTCTTTCTCAAAAAATTCAGGAAACTCATGAGTGATGAAACCATGCTCATCGTCACATTAGGCCTCTGCTTCGGCATGGTTTACATTGCGGCATCCACCGGTTTTTCTGCTGCATTCGGTGCATTCATCATGGGCTCAATCCTCTCGGAAACCATCGATGCAGAAAGGATAGAACGTCTTGTTAAACCTGCCAAAGACTTGTTTGGAGCCATTTTTTTCGTCTCGGTAGGCATGATGGTCGACCCTGGCATGATACTGCAGTACATATCTCCGATTATTGTAATCACACTGGCAGTCATCCTCGGTCAGGCCTTATTTGGTACAACCGGTGTGCTTATCTCTGGCCAACCGCTCAAAACAGCCATACAATGCGGATTCAGCCTGACACAAATTGGTGAATTTGCTTTTATCATTGCCTCATTGGGTATCTCGCTTCACGTGACGAGTGATTTTCTCTACCCCATAGTTGTCACAGTGTCGGTCATCACTACCTTCCTCACTCCCTATTTTATCAAGGCCGCAGAGCCTTTCTCTGATTGGGCAGACCGGAAAATGCCCGATACCTGGAAACTGCTCATTGAGAAATATACCTCCGGCACCCGTGCCGTAAACCACGACAGCCTATGGAGAAGTCTCATACTCAATCTTCTTCGTATCACCGCTATTTATTCCATTCTCACCATCGCTGTCATTTCCATTTCATTCAGACTTATTACTCCCCTATGTATGTCATATCTTCCCAAGCCCTGGGGAGCCATCACCGCAGCTGTAATCACACTGATAAGTGCTGCACCCTTCCTCCGCGCCATCATGATTAAGAAAAACCACTCTAAGGAATTTACGACGCTATGGAATGAAAATCACGCCAACCGATTACCTCTTGTTGCCACCATCGTACTACGGTTCCTGCTGGCTATCGGAATAATTATGTTTATCATGGCTCACTTATTCAAACTGTCTGTCGGACTTATGCTTGGCCTTGCCATTATCTTTGTTGTGTTCATTGTCTTCTCCCGACACATGAAAAGACAATCCATCCGCATTGAACAGACATTCCTACAAAACCTCCGGTCAAGAGACCAACGCGCCGAATACTTGGGACAAAAGAGCCCTACCTATGCAGGAAGGCTTCTTTCTAAAGATCTTCACCTTGCCGATTTCGTCATCCCAAGCGAGTCAAACTGGTCTGGGAAGACCCTTCAAGAACTCAACTTCGGAAAGACCTATGGGATTCACGTAGTCTCTATCCTGCGAGGCAGCCTCCGGATAAATATTCCGGGAGGTTCCAACCGCATCTTTCCAATGGACAAGATACAGGTCATAGCCTCTGACGAAGCATTGACCCGCTTTAATCAGGCTCTGAGTACCATGGTGCAGATTCCGGACGCCCAGGCCTACGAGCAAGGCGAGATGAGCCTGAAACAACTGCTTCTCACCGCCACATCTCATTTCTGCCAGAAAAGCATTAAGGAGTCAAGCATACGTGAACAGTACCGCTGTTTCGTTATCGGTATTGAGCACGAAGACCACTCGCTGCGTGCCGCACATCCAAACGACATCCTGCAAGATGGAGATGTTCTCTGGGTTGTCGGCGAGAAAAAAGATGTCCTGCTATTAGCCGAACAAATGTAAACAACAAACTAATTATATATCACCATGAAAAGTAATCCGAAAGATTGTCTCTATTGTCAGAATAACGAGACCTTACACAATTTAATGATAGAATTTGCACAACTAAATGTTTCACGGGTATTCCTGTTTAAGGAGCAGACCTACCACGGACGATGCCTTGTTGCGTACAAAGACCATGTCAACGACCTCAACGAATTGAGTGATGGGGAACGCAACGCGTTCATGGAGGATGTCGTACGTGTTACAAGAGCCATGCAAAAAGCCTTCAATCCTGAAAAGATAAATTATGGTGCTTACTCGGACAAGTTGTCTCACCTCCACTTTCATCTCGCGCCCAAATATGTTGACGGACCGGATTACGGTGGTACTTTCCAAATGAATCCGGGGAAAGTGTACCTGACCGATGAAGAGTATCAGGAACTCATCAACGAGATAAAGAAATACCTATAACCCCTGCCATCTTGAAAATATGAGTGAGAAAAAAATCAGATGGGGCTTCATCGGTTGCGGAGAAGTAACCAAATACAAGAGTGGTCCTGCCTTCCAAAAAATCAAACATTCCGAAGTCATTGCTGTCATGAGCCGCGACCTGAAAAAAGCCAAGATTTACGCTCAGGAGCACGGAATCAAACGCTGGTATAATGATGCACAGGAGCTGGTTGACGACGAGGATGTCAATGCTATCTATATCGCGACTCCACCGTCTTCACATGCTACCTACGCCATCATGGCCATGAAAGCCGGCAAACCATGCTATATAGAAAAACCGATGGCAGTCACCTACGAAGAATGTTGCCGCATTAACCGCATATCCAAAGAGACCGGGGTTCCCTGCTTCGTGGCCTATTATCGCCGATACCTGCCATATTTTAACAAAGTCAAGGAATTAGTCCTGGAAGGAGCCGTCGGGAAAGTCATCAATGTACAGATACGTTTCGCACAACCCCCTCGCAGACTGGACTACAACAAAGAGAACCTTCCCTGGCGGGTAATACCGGATGTCTCGGGAGGCGGGTATTTTCACGACCTGGCTCCTCACCAGATAGACCTGCTTCAGGATATTTTCGGCTGCATCCTCGAAGCAAGCGGTTATAAGGCAAATTTAGGCGGGCTTTACAAGGCGGAAGACACCATCAGCGGTTGCTTCCAGTTTGAAAATGGATTAGTAGGCAGTGGCTCCTGGTGCTTCGTTGCCGACGAGTCTGCCACAGAAGACCGCATCGAAATCATTGGTGACAAAGGCATGATTTGCTTCTCTGTATTTACCTATGAGCCCATCGCGCTCCACAATTCCAACGGGCGTACGGAAATCCCCATTGAGAATCCGACCTACGTCCAGCAGCCGCTCATCCAGTCGGTGGTAGACCATCTGTTGGGTGAAGGCACCTGCAAATGTGATGGCGAATCGGCAACCCTTACCAACTGGGTTATGGACCGCATCCTGGGGAAAATCTGACAAGCAGCAAAATGCTCTGGCGTGCGACCCCAATGACCTTTTATGACCGATTTGGCTTTAGCGACTTTAGATTCGTCAGCCGGACAGCAGAATTATACAGATTCCACTGTGCCGTCAATCCTCATCTTCGCTGTCAAAATCAAAGTAAAAATCAAAATCGTCCATATACTCCGGGGTAGCAGCTACAAACTCATCCAGACTCCGTCGGTCTTTCTTGGTCGGTCGTCCCAATCCCTTGGCTCTGTTGACAAACCCGCTGATTTTACTCATCTCCAGCATCTCGTATTGTTCTGGTGGGGTGACATTCTCCATCATCTCACTGACGAGCTTTGCTCCAACCCGTTTCTCTATCAGCTGAAGTACCTTGAAAGAATAGGTAATGGGTGGCTTCTTGACCGACACGACATCACCCACCTTCACTGTGCGTGAAGCCTTTGCCTGTGCGCCATTGATACATACACGTCCCATTTTACATGCCTCTGCCGCAACTGTTCGGGTCTTAAAGATGCGTACAGCCCACATCCAGCGGTCAACTCTTGCCTCCATTATTTCTTATTATATTGGTTCATGGTTATTTCAAGTCCGGCCAGACAGTAGCTCTTTACCATGTCTCCTGCCGTCTTTAATCGTTCAGGCATTGCCTTCATATCCTCCGCCTCAAAATGGCCAAGCACATAATCAACCTGCCCTCCACGAGGGAATTCGTTTCCAATGCCAAAACGTAAACGCGCATAAGCCTGCGTTCCCAGAATCTCTGCGATATGCTTCAAGCCATTGTGTCCGGCATCACTGCCCTTTCCTTTCAGTCTAAGTTGCCCAAATGGTAAGGCGAGGTCATCTACCACAACCAACAAGTTCTTCAGGTCTATGTTCTCCTTCTGCATCCAATAACGCACAGCGTTGCCACTTAAATTCATATATGTGGAAGGTTTTAACAAAATGAGTTGGCGTCCCTTCACTGTAAACGACGTAGTGAAACCATAACGCCCGTCTTTAAACGTGCTTCCCTGCTCCTTTGCCAGCGCGTCAACCACCATGAAACCTATATTATGACGTGTTTCATGATATTCCGGTCCGATATTACCCAATCCCACAATAAGATATTTATTCATATCGATTTCTGGTTTACTTAAAAAGAAGAAACGCGAAATTATCTTCATAATTCGCGTTTCCTGTAGGTTTATTAAGTGATTCGCTATCATGAATATGCAAATCTCTTAACTCTTGTCTGAGATTAACGATTATCCGTTGTTGGCCTGTGCACCACGAGCAGCACGAGTCAGCTTAACAGCGCATACAACAGCATCCTTAGCGTTCAGCAGTTCAAGACCCTCGAAACTCAATTCGCCAACCTTGATTGTCTTACCAAGCTGCAATGCAGATACGTTAATAACCAGCTGTTCCGGAATGCTTGTGTAAGGAGCTTTAACCTTGAGTTTGCGGAGTTGGAGAGCCAACTTACCACCGGCCTTAACACCTTCTGCGAGACCTTCAAGCTTAACAGGTACTTCCATTACGATTGGCTTCTCTTCTGAAATCTGGTAGAAATCTACATGGAGAATCGTATCCTTTACCGGGTGGAACTGGATATCCTTCATGATAGCCTTAACCTGCTTGCCGTCAACGTCAAGGTTTACAACATAGATGTGTGGTGTGTACACCAAGTTACGAAGTGCATCGGTAGTTACAGTAAAGTGTACGTTTTCACCTGCGCCATAAAGTTCGCATGGTACACCGTTGTTCTTACGAAGAGCCTTCAAAGCACGTGCCTGCTCAGAAGAACGTTCTGCAATTGTTCTTGCAGTTCCTTTTAAGTCAATTGATTTCATGTTTTTTTAAAAAAATTAGTGTTACTCTAAATTAAGTTTCTTTGCTTAATTCGCCATCACACACTATGAGAAACACCGCGGTACTCATAGGTCTATTGCAAAAAGCGCCGCAAAAGTAGTAATTTATTTCTGCATAAACAACTGTTTGGAAATATTTTACCTTACAACTTTTTTTTAAAACATTCATGGGCCGAATAAAGAAGAAATTACCTACTTTTGCACCTTGATTTGTAAACTATAATAATAAACACAAAATGATTAACAGAATTTTAATTCGCCTGAAGATCATTCAAATCGTTTACGCGTTCTATGTTAATGGTAGCGAAAGACTGGAATCAGCAGAGAAGGAGTTATTTTTCAGTCTATCTAAGGCGTACGATCTTTATCAGTACTTTTTATTGCTAATCGTAGCAGTTACAAACTATGCGCAGAGGCGCATCGAAGCAGGTTTAGAGAAAAATTTCCCCACCGAAGAGGAACGGAATCCCAACAAGAAGTTCATCAACAACCGCCTGGCAAACCAGATGAGAGAAAACGCCCAACTTTCCGAGTTTGCAGGCAAACTGAAAAAAACCTGGGAAGATGAAGACAAGCTCATCCGCGGACTGTATGAGGCTATCATAGAGTCGGACACCTATAAGAAATATATGGCAAGCGAAGAGAACTCCTACGAAGAAGACCGGGAACTCTGGCGTAAGCTATACAAGGATTTTGTAACCAAAAACGATTCATTCGACTCATTCATCGAAGAAGGCAGCCTTTACTGGAACGATGACAAGGACCTGATTGACACATTCGTGCTCAAGACCATCAAGATGTTCAAGGAAGAAAACGGAGCCGATCAGCCCCTGCTTCCCGAATACCATGATGAAGAAGACCGCGTCTTCGCAAGCCGCCTCTTTGTAAAGGCTATCACCAACGAGGACTATTATCGCCACCTCATCAGCGAGACGGCACGCCGCAATTGGGAATTTGACCGTATTGCCTTCATGGATATCGTCATCATGCAATGTGCCTTGGCCGAGATGCTTTCTTTCCCGAATATCCCAATTTCAGTGACTCTCAACGAATACATTGAGCTGGCCAAATGTTATAGCACAAACCAAAGCGCAGGCTTCATCAACGGAACACTTGACGCCATCGCACACCGACTCGTCAAAGAGGGTAAACTCAACAAGAAAGATCTCAAGAACACGAAATAAACTTAAAAAACAACCGAAAAAACAATTATGACAACTACATTTCTACAAGCAGTTCCTCCTACATACGGAGACGGCGGTGTCATGATGTGGGGTATGCTCATCGCCATGTTTGCCATCATGTATTTCTTCATGATTCGTCCGCAAAACAAGAAGCGGAAAGCCATTGAGAACTTCCGCAAGACACTTCAGGTAAACCAAAAGGTCGTAACCGCCGGCGGAATTTACGGACATCTGAAAGAAGTTTCCGACAGCTACGTCATGCTTGAGATAGCAAAGGGCGTGCAGATTCGCGTAGACAAGAACTCCATCTACGAGGACATAGCTGATGCAAACCAGCAACAGGCGGCCAAGTAATTTCCCAACCCTGACATATCTACACGCAAGAGGCACGATATGAAAGCCGAGCCTTTCAATTTCAAGAGATTTCTCGGCAACATGTCCGAGAAGATGAAAGCCTTTCTACTGAGTAAATCCAGTAGGGAGTTTTTCATCTTCTCCTTTTTCTTCTGTATCGCCGGCATATATTGGCTGCTGCAAACCCTGAACAACGATTACGAGGCCGAGTTCTCCATCCCTGTACAGTTGCAGGACATCCCCACCAATGCCGTCATCACTACCGACATACAACCATCCATCAAGGTACGTGTACACGACAAGGGAACAGCCCTCACCCGCTACAAACTCTCTCAGGGCAACCAGACACTGCGACTCAGTTTTGCCGACTATGCCACCTCACACCGCAGCCATGTACGGATTCCCTTCAAAGACTACTCGGACGCCCTACTCTCCCTTTTCAGCAATTCAGCACGCATCGTCAGCACGCAACCGGACACCTTAGAGTATTACTACACCATCAGCCGGTCTGTCAAACTGCCGGTACGCCTCTCCGGACAAGTACGTGCCGCCCGTCACTGTTACATCGCCGACACACTGTTCACTCCCGACTCCGTTGAGGTGTATGCCACCCGAGAGGTGCTCGACACACTTTCTGCCGCACCGACGGAATATCTCCACCTCACCGACATTTCCGACACACTGACCACCCGGGTACAGCTGGCCTCCATCAAAGGCATCAAATTCATTCCCTCCTCAACAACGCTGAAACTGCCGACCGACATCTACACCGAGAAGACCGTCGAGGTACCCATTCAGAGCATCTACTTCCCCGCCGGGAAAACATTCCGTGCCTTCCCCTCCAAGGTACAGGTCACCTTCCAGATAGGACTTAGCCGTTTCAAGCAAGTCACGGAAGAAGACTTCCTCATCACCGTCACCTATAACGAGATTGTCAACTTAGGAGAAGCCAAATATCAGGTCAAACTCGCCAAGATACCCGACGACATCAGCCACATACGCATCAACCCGTCAGAGGTTGACTTCCTCATCGAGCAATAACCATCCTCACTTTTTTTTATCTCACCTGTCTCTCTTATGTCGATTAGCCTTGGAATCACCGGCGGAATTGGTAGCGGCAAGAGTCTCGTTGCCCGACTGCTCGAAAACATCTTTTCCATACCTATTTATATAGCCGACGACCGGAGCAAGCAACTGACGGCCGAAAGTCCTGCCATCCGTCAAGCCCTGACCGCTCTTCTCGGACAAGAGGTCTACACGCCCGACGGGTTGCTCAACAAGCCGTTTCTGGCGGCCTATCTCTTCTCTTCGACCGAGCATACCCGCCAAATCAACGACATCATCCACCCGCAAGTGCACACTGACTTCCTCAGGTGGATGCAACAACAGCAGTCCCACCCCATCGTCGGCATAGAATCGGCCATACTCTTCGAAGCGGGTTTTGACAACGTGACTGACTACTCCGTCATGGTCTACGCGCCGCTTGAAGTGCGCATACAACGTGCCATGCAACGCGACTACTCCTCCCGCGCACAAGTGCTCGAACGTGTTCACCGACAGCTCGACGACGAAGTCAAGAAGCGCAAAAGCCATTATATAATCGTAAACGACGGTAAAACTCCGTTAATTCCCCAGCTTTTATCCCTCATTTATTCGGTTCAGAACAGAGAAAATACTATCTTTGAAACGTCTAAATAAAACAAAACACAATTATGTTAAAAGAAATACTCTTTATCTCCGGAAAACCAGGATTATATAAACTCATCTCTTCCGGCAAAAACATGTTCATCGTAGAATCGCTGGCTGACAAGAAACGTATGCCAGCCTACCCACACGATAAAATCATGTCACTGGGCGAGATAGCCATGTACACAGATGCAGACGACATCCCACTGTCTACCGTGCTGACCAATCTCCGCAACCTCGAGAACGGAGCAGCCGCAAGCATCAACCCCAAAACGGCCACTACAGACAGCCTGTATGACTACATGGGCAAGGTCCTCCCGTCATTTGACCGCGATCGCGTTCATGCTACCGACATCAAGCGGCTCATTCAGTGGTATAACATACTCATAGCTGCAGGCTTCACCGAGTTTGAAAAGCAAGAAGACACCGAGCCGGAAGCCGAATAAAAACCAAAGACACACACTCCGGTAAAACATACCAAGAGGCTCCTGCCGCTACGTAGCGGCAGGAGCCTCTTCTTCTTCCTTCACCAGCCCACCGTTTATACCCCGAATCGAACAAGATTTATATCAAAATCAGGCCAGTAAAAAATCAGGGAGAGACGAAAAAAAAAGGAGGGGGTATGGAAGACAAAAAAAAAGCAAGTTTTTTTTGTCTTCCATACCTCTCTTACAGCCAGATCAGGGGATTGCGAATAGGCAGATTGCGGATTACTTCTTCGTTCGTGGGGAAGTGGTTGTACTTCTCCCATACCTTATAATACTTCTTGTCTCCAAAGGCTTTCCAGGCGAAGAGATAGGCAGGCTGTGCCACGGGCCACTCGTCCCAGTACATTACGTCCTTCCGGAAGGGCCACTTCTCTTTGTCGTCGACATAGGGATACATGTAGTCGACTGCCTTACGCATGCACTTTCCGTCGGCAGTAGTATAGGTCCAGAGGTTGTCTTCAGGAGTGGAGAGAATCTGGCAGAGCACGGCCATCGCATCTAAATTGAACAGGGAGTAGCCATAGGGCTTGGTACGCGCCAATTCCTGAGGGAAACTTCCGTCCTCGGCCATCTGGCTGACCATGAACACCTGTTTGAACTGTCTTCTGCAGAAGTGCAGCATCTCCTGATTGCCGACAAACCTGGCAAAGGCAGCCACCTGCATGGCCCAACAGGTGCCATGGTTATTTTTTGCCTTCATCTCGTCTATGCCATACGGATGGGAGGATAGCCAGGCGATGTAGTCTCTGAACCACTGTTTCGTGTCGCGCAGGTCGGCCTCGGAGAGCGCGCCCCGCTCTTCCAGCCGCAGAAGCGACTGGGTGACCTCCATGAGATGAATGGTGTCGATAATGCCGATGCCACGACCTGTAACACGCCCCTTGATGGCCTGTGCGTAGAGCAGGCTGGGGTTCATGCGCGTGTCGGGTTGTACGAACCAGGCCCGCACGTGTTTCATGATGCCTTCGACATACCGGTGGTCGCCCGTAATGAGATAGGCCGATGTGAGGTTGGCCACAATCGTGCTAAAGCGTATCATGGCATGACGATGGGCTACAAAGTTGTCGGGATTTGTTTCTCCGTCGCGACGGATGTAGGGGCCATCAGGATTTTTGGGGTCTGGCCACCAGTAGTCTCCCTCCGAGTAAAAGTCGTGTATCGTTCCGGCACTGCGCGTTGCCCGGAAGGAGGTTACTGTCTGAGGTTCGGCGACCAGATTCTGTCCGGCCTGCGCCAGGATGTTTTTCTTCAGAGCCGAAGTAGGCTTACCGCCTGCTGCCCACAATGCTGTCGAGGCCAATAGGCACAAGAGGAAGGCGAGAAAGGGCGAATATGTTTCTTTCTTCATATATATATATATGTATAGTGGGTTCGATGTTTTTTTCTGACGGGTTGTGTCCTTTCCCCTTACAGTCTGAATGGCTTTTCAAGCAGGGTCTTCAGGTTCTTTCCGTCTTTCTCTACGTAATAGATGCCCGGTGTCTTTACCTCGTAGGCTTTTCCCCATACTTTCAGTGTAGTGGCCTCGTAGGCTGCAATCCAACAACCCTTTCCGGCGGCCTTGGCCATGACTATCTGTGCCACTTCGTCGTTACGCACTACTTTCACGTCCTTGAAAGACATCTTTCGCAAGGCTTCTTTCGTGGTTTGCGGTACGACGATGTAGAGGTAGGAGGCTCCGCAAGGTTGAGTTCCGTGAAGCAGGTGTATGTCGACAACCTTGTTTGTCTGTACCTCGGGCGTGTACATGCCCATGACGTCACACCACCGTGCGCTGCGTTCTTCGGCCATTGCCACACAAGGGTTCTGCCCCATGATGATGTAAGCGGTATGGTTATGGAAAAAGCGTACTTCCTGTTGTTCTACGGTCACCTCCTCGGTCACCGGTGTCCAGGCGTTCTTTTGCCACATCTCCAGGTCGCCTCTCTGCAAGCACTGTTCGACGCCCGTGTAGACCAGTGCCGTCGAGTCGGAGCGGATTCCATTACCCAGGCACAAGACGTAGTCGTCGGTCATGAGCCACGCCTTGTAAGCGGTCAGTCCGTCGCGCACGATTTCCATGGCCGACATACCGATTTTCCCATCGGTCAGTCCGCCGACCTTGGCCGATGTATTGTTGCTCCAATTCATGGAGGCCAACTGTGCCTTTGCCTCGGCCAACTGTTCGGTGGTGAGTTGCTGTGGATGCTTCACCTTGGACGTCAAGACGTCTCGGTTCAGACCGGGTGACATCGGCTTGTAATAGGGATTCTCATAGGAGGTTACACCCGGAATCCGGTCCCAATACCAATAGGGGAAGATGTTGCGGTACTCGTCTCCCGTCTGATAGAAGAATGTGGCGCCATCGCCCATGAACTTTCCCTTCAGGTTGTCTTCATTGACCAATTCTGACCCCTTCACCCGGCTTGACGACATCTTTATGGAAGCCATCCAGTCCTTGCTGCGGTGTACGGTGTAGTCCGAGTCGTCAAAATGCTTCTGTCCGACCAACGGATTGCCCACTCTCGGGAAGCCTCCGATGCCAAACGCCTCGGAAGCAAAAGCCAGGCTATAGGCCTTGTGCAACTGGGTATTGTGGAAGAACTGGCGTCCCAAGGAACTGACATCCATTCGCCTGTTCCAAATCACCCACTTGTATCCCTTATTGATTAAAGAAGTCAAGATATCAACCTGACCGTCACTAAACTGGAAAGAAGTGCCCTTGAACACTCCATAGTAGAACGCCATGCCCGAGATAAACGACAGGCCGTAGTTTCCAAACTGCAACTGAGGGCCATGTTGATGAAAACTCCAGTCATTCTTGATACCCTCCGTTTGTCCGGTGACAATCTCGGAGGCAATGACATCCCTCGCCTGACGGACCAACTGCTCGTCTCTCTGGAGGATAGCCCTCATCAGTACATTTCCGGCCAGCCACACCTTGTTCTGTCCTGTCATGCCAAACTTTGCACGTTGCATCACCTCAACGGCGGCTTGCCTCTCCTCGGCTGTGAGATAGTCATCAAAGAGCACGAAGGCAGAACCCATCGTTCGCGGGATGCCGATTTGATTGTACCACCAATTCAGGCAGACGGGCTTTGTCGTGAACCAATAGTTCATCGCACGTCTGATCATCGCCTCAATCTCCTTGGACTGATAGTATTTGCTGCTTGGGTCGGCAAATAGTTTGGCCAACTCCAGCAAGCGGTCGGCATGCACCTTCGGCTCCCAACCCGAGCGTTTCTTATCGGCATAGTTCACGTCGTCCCACGAGCCGTCGGCCTTGAAGTGGGAACGTATCCTTGACAATTTCTCCTCCGTTGTAGGATATTTCTGGTGCAGCTCCACCACCACCTGGTCCGACACCTCCACTTCCGGCTCAACCTTCATCAGGTCGTGCTTCAGCGAATCATTCGGTTCTCCTGCAATCAATAAAGACTGGTAATTCTTCTTCAACCTGGTAAGGTCCTGACTGTCTGTAGCAAAGGCTACCGTGCTCATGGTCATCAACAAAAATGAGACGAGCAAACGAACATTGTTTTTCATTAGTATTACTTTTAGCGTTTTCTGATTTTTATACAAAGATACAACTAAGCCTTAATTTGGCAAGGAAATCCGTCAGAAATTAGCCCAAATCGGTCGTTTCGACCTGATACCGACGAGGGAATATTCACGCTCCCCTGCCGTCCTCGCCGCCTCGAGCAAGCAACGCCATAACGCCTGCCCCCACAAAGACAAGCCAAACAATCCACGTACCCACAGGCATTTCCCCACCACCATAGGAGTGAAGACCGGAAAAGAAATAGTTTACTCCCCAGTACGTCATCACGACCGACAAGGCTGCATACACCGACATGACAGCAAAGGCATAGTCACCGCACTTCCACGGCAAGAAACGCGTGTGAAGTACAATCGCATACACCAGCATCGTAATCAAAGCCCACGTCTCCTTCGGGTCCCAGCCCCAGTATCGTCCCCACGACTCGTTGGCCCATACCGCCCCCAGGAAGATGCCCGCAGTAAGCAGGAAAAGACCTATATACATGGACAGTTCGCCGATGACACGCAAAACGGCAAGCCGGCTCCCGAGTTGAGCGTTCCACCGTCCGGCTATCATGAGCACGAGCGATAACAACCCCAACAGGAAACTCATGCCAAAGAAACCGTAACTGGCCGTAATCACTGCCACATGTATCATGAGCCAATAAGACTTCAGCACCGGCACCAGTGGCGTTATCTCGGGGTCCATAAAGTTCAGGTTGGAGACAAACAGCAGTATACCGGCAAAGAATACCGCAGAAGAGAAGGCCAAGGCCGAACGACGCACGAAGAGCAGTCCACACGACACCGTTGCCCACGCCACATAAACCATCGTCTCGTAAGCGTTTGACCAAGGAGCCCGTCCGGCGATGTACCAACGCAAGGCCAAGCCAAACGTATGCCAAAGGAAGAGACATACAGCCAGACCCACGAGAACTTTTAATCCCTTTCTCTGCCAGGGTCTGCCCAACAGGAGAAGGACAATGCTCATGACCAACAGGCACAGTCCCACCGACATATATCCTACCGCCGAGACGAAGAATATGCGAGCCTTGTTATAAAACAACTCACCTCGTATATGCTTCTCCGAGGGGAGTTCCTCTGTCACATACCGCTGCTGAAGGGAACCGAGCCCGTTCATCAGTTTGTCCGCCATCTCCGGATTCCGCTGTTGCAGAACGGCATCCGCATACATCGGAAGAAACCGTGCCACCAGCAACGAGTCCTCTCCACGGAAGCAGGAGAGGTCATCGGCGGCCGTACACCAGGAACCGTCCAGAGTCGGGAAAAACGCCAGGAGTTCCCCTCTCATCAAGGCATAGAAGATGTTGGCCTTCTCGTCCAGTTTCAGCAGGTTTCGTTCCTCCTTTGTCCGCCTGTCCACTGCACGGGCATACACCTGCTCCACCCTTTCGGCAAGCCGGTACCCCCCCTGTTCGTCAAAAAGGGCGGCAAACGGAATCCTTTTCTCTACCGGTATGCCCATATGCAATGCCAAGGTCTTGTCCGATTGACGCAATAGAGGCACCTCTGACCAGTAGGCCGGGTCCAGCACAATGCCTAATATCACCTGTTCGGGAGCCAGCCCCTCAAACTCCACTTCCCGACAGAATTTGCGCAGGAGAGTCGACGCATACGTGTTGAACGGCTCTATGCGCCCTTCTCCGGAGCGGACGAGCATCATCGACCAACGCTCCACCTGCGCCTGGGGTATCGTATGAAGAGGCATCTCGCCACCTGTCTCTGCCGCCACCGCGGAGAGCGGGAACAGACACGCCAAGAGCCAGGCATGTCCCTTGAGCTTCGAGCACAAGAGGCGGAAATGCGAACGGCGGTCCAAGATTGTCCATAACATACCTGTCAGGAGCAAGACATATCCCGCATATGTAATGCCCATCCCCCAAGGGTCGTGGTTCACGGTAAGTATCGTACCCATCTCGTCCCCGTCGTAGGAAGACTGGAATATCCGATAGCCTTGTACCGTCGCCACATTATTCATGTATATATGAGCCTTGCGCCTTTCTCCTTCATGCTTGATGACCACAAAACTCTCGTACGAGGAGGGACTGTTCGAACCCGGATAACGCACCAGCCTGAAGTCCTCTAACAGAATACGGAACGGCAAACGGTCTATCACCTGCCCCCGGCTGTCGCACAAGACATCGCTCTCCTCTCCTTCCCGGATATGAATCTGTCCTACGACACCCGAGACGGCGGTCACCCACGCTCCGAGTAGAATCACCACGAAGGCTACATGCAACAGCAACGGTCCTATGCGTCGTCCCTTCCACATCTGCCGATGCCAACTCATAGCCAGAAACTGTATCACGAGCACAAGCAAAAGAAGGTAGCACAATGGCTGGTTATAGACCAACTTCCGTGCCATCGCTGTGCCGCAGATATTCTCCACGAACGTAGCGAATGCCAACAACAAGGCATAAAGTCCCGTCAAGGAAAAGGCACATTTCCACGAGAGAAAAACGCGTTTACAGAAAGTCATGAGCCAGATTCCCAAGGGCAGTTACTCGTACATTTTATCAATCAAATCCTTGTATTTCTCGGCCACCACCGGTCGTTTCACCTTCAACGTGTTCGTCAGCACCCCACTCTCCATGGTAAACGGTTCAGGGAGCAACGTGATGCGCTTCACCTTTTCATAGGCAGCCATCTGCTGTTGCAGGGTGTCCATGCGGTGGAATATCATTTCCTTAACTCTTTCGTTGGCCACCAACTGCCTGATATCGGCATAAGGGATGCCGTTCTCGTCGGCATAACGGGCCACCTCCTCGTAATTAGGGATGACGAGTGCCGAAACAAACTTCCGCTTATCGGCAATAATCACCACCTGGTCAATGTATTTATCGACACAGAAGAGTCCCTCGAGTACCTGTGGAGCAATATACTTCCCGTTAGACGTCTTGAAAAGGTCTTTGATGCGGTCTGTGATATACAATTCACCCTCCTTGATGTAGCCGGCATCGCCGGTGTGGAAATAACCGTCCTCGTCAAAGGCCGCCTTCGTTGCCTCCGGCTTCCGGTAGTATCCGTGCGTGATACTTGCCGCCCGAACCATTATTTCGTCATTCTCTCCTATCTTCACCTCGATACCCGGAAGCGGACGCCCGATAGAGCCTACCGATATCTTTCCGTAGGCACACGAAACCGTAGCGCTTGACTCCGTCAACCCATAACCCGGAATCAGGTTGATGCCTACCGAACGGATAAACTCCTGAATAGCGGGAGGAATTGCAGCCCCAGCAACAGGAAAGAACACCCCGTTTTCAAGCCCGATGGCCTTCTTCAGCATGCGGAAGATACTTTTCTCGTACATCTTGTATTTCAAGGTAAGCATCATCGAAGGGTGCTTCCCGCGGTCGAGGTAGTCAAGATTATATGCCTTGCCTACCTTCAACGCCTCGGATATAATTTTCTGCAACATGGGCGAGAAACCGACGATCTTTGCCTGCACCCCATCGTACACCTTCTCCCAGAAACGTGGGACGGCACACATCATCGTGGGGCGCACCTCTTGGATAGAACGCAATATCTCATGAGGGTCACGATTCACGCAAATCTGCACGCCTGCTTCCATACACAGATAGGTCCATCCCCGCTCAAAGACATGGGTCAGCGGCAGGAAGTCCATAGAGCGTTGACCGGGTAAGAAAAGATGCTGCCCCAGCACCTCATAATGCGACTTGAACTGTGCCATCCAGCACGAGTGATGTATCATCACGCCTTTCGGATCGCCGGTTGTTCCGGACGTGTAAAGGATATTGGCTATATCAGTCTCACACAACTCAGTCTTCCGCTCCTGTAATGTTTTCTTGTCTGCATCCGAGACCTCTCCGGCCACAAAATCGGCGAAGTAGACCGAGATGGAATCATGCGGAGCCTTCTTTACCTTCTTGTCGAAAATAATAATCTTCTCCAACGTGGGACACAACGGAATCACCCTCATAGCCACATCATACTGGTGTTGCTCACCTACAAACAAAAGCCTTACCGAGGCATCATTCAGGATATAGGTCACCTGAGACTCCGAACTGGTGGCATAAAGCGGAATGGTAACCGCCCTCATGTCAAAAGCCGCAAAATCTGTTATCAGGCTCTCGGGCATGTTCTGCGTAAAGACGGCCATATTTTCCTGCACCTCCACCCGCTCGGCAATCAGCCTGCAAGCCAAAGCGTCGGCCTGTCGAGCAAAATCCCTCCAGCAGACAGGTAGCCAGATGCCCTTTTCATCGTCGCGATAACTCAGCACCACTTCCTGTCCCGCACATTTGGCCTTCTCATCGGCCAGCCTGCCCAAATGATAATACTCACGCATGATAATCTGTTTTTTACGTCACTTTGATGAACACAAAGATATTTCTTTTCCCATTAATTTGTACCCCTTTCTCGATTTTATCTGTAAGTTTGTACCATGAAGTTACGAAAAGAGTGTAATTTATTGGAAATGAGCGTAGGTTAATTGCTCTTGATA
>JAQXZK010000144.1 GCA_029227175.1 Bacteroidales bacterium
TATCCACCTGAATATCATCCAGCTTGTCCTCAAACTCTCTATCCTCGTCATACCAGAAGATGATACGACGCTTATAAAACTCCGGCAGCGGTGCAGCAAATCGCTTATTCAAATCTCGGATTATTGTATCTAAATCCATACCGGCCATGCTGCCACCTCCTTATTTAATCTTTGCCAAGACATCCTTGAATATCTCGTAATTCTTCTTCACACCATCATCAAGGTCGATGGAAATCATCTGGTCCGCCAAGTGATGGATTTTTTCTTCGTACTCATGGATTTCTGTGGCTTGGTCATTCAGTGTTTTGAGCTGCTTATTGAGCTTCACTCTCTCACTGGTAGATGCATTTGCAATACGTGTCTCCAAGTCAGCAATCGCTGTACGATAACGAGCCTGCTGCTCATGAACATAGTCAGTACGAATACGAGCAATGGTATCAGGCTGGTAACGATGCATATAAATCAAACACTTGAAGCCATTTTTCTTACCGGAATCAAACATCCAGTAAATCGGACGCTTCTGATACGTCTTGCAGTGGTCTGCGTAGAAGCCGTTCATGAAATAGTTTCTGATTACATCCTTTGGCTGTCCTTTACCACCAAGAGCATCAGCAATAAATTTCAGGTTCTCCTGCAAAGTATCTTTACCATACACCACTTCGACAAACTTCACGAAGCGACCAACAATATCATCCTCAAAATACTCATCATCGCTAATAGGAATAATGTTATCCTTATCTGCTGCAAATGAAGAATACTTGGAATCGTCCCATTCTCCTCCTGCATAGGCAAGGCCATCAACGTCAAGAGAATAGCGACCGAACATACATCCAACGGCATAGGAAATAAAGGATTTGATATCCCTCTCCAAATCAGCCTTGCGAACAGTGACATCTTTCTCTTCTACTTCTGGTGTCAATTCATCCTGAAGTCCATAAATATCTATAAAGATTCGATTGAGCTCTTCCTCATTCTTCTTTAACAAATCAAACTGAGCTGCTGCATTGCTTTCCCATGTCTGGTATGCATCAGCAATTCGATACTGCCACTTATCCATAGGAACATCAGCATATCCTGCTCCGCTGCGATATGTAATCAGCGGATGGGTAACAAAATCCCATGAATTTTCAAACGCATCCCAGTCCTGTTTTGCTATACCTATACACTCGTCAACTATTCTATCCACTTCATCTTCATGACTTATCAGTATTGGTAAGCTCTTAATATTACCAGCTTGATAGTTCAAAGTCGGATTTAAAATTCTAAGAATTGAAAAACAAACTTTTGAAGATAAAAAACCTAATGTGTATTTATTGTCCTTAGCAAAAAGTGTAGACCCCGCTACATCAAAGAAGCAACCTGATGGCATATAACGCACACCGAAATTTGCGGAACTAATAAATGACCATGTAAGACCTTCTTTCGCATACCAGTTATATGCTCCATTTTCTCTGTGGCCACTCATGGTATTCATTAATGCTCGGCCCTCATTGTCAAACCATAATACCTCCTGCAGGTTTCCGTACCACAATCTGAACTCACCGCCCTTGTTATACGGAAAGTAACGTCCACGACTTCTATCCAAATCTTCGACTGAGTGAAGTGAAAAATCAATCTTTCCATAACTTATTTCCCACCACTCTCTTACAAAGATTTCATTTTTACCCGTTCCCATACCTATCTTAACATCAGAGACATCTCCAATTAGTTTGCCAGTCTCATATGCATTAATAATTTGCTGACTAGCCCAATATGCCACAGGTTCTCCCGGTATTTTTTTAAACACATCTTGCTTAGACTCATATCGATTTGTACCGGATAAAAACAACTTTTCTTTTGCATCTTGGCTTCCTGCATCTACAAGTCTGCAATATGTACCAATATAGTTTGAAATACTACTTTTTCGAACTACAAAGCTAGTAGTTTGGACTACTTCTCCACCTATTTCTTCAAACGCTCTTGGCCCTAAATGCGCCATATTAATTGTGTCAATGCAAGAAAGGGAACCTCTTAATTTTTCTAAGCTCGCTAAAAACATCCATGCATGCTGAGTAATCATTGATTGAAATCCATTTTTTCTTGTCATAGATTTGCAAACTTCAATAAATACAGCAAACAAATCGCTCTTACTATTTGGATAATATTTTTTAACATAGCTACTAAGTGTTGCTCCCATTCCAGATGCACTCATATACGGTGGATTTGTGACAACCGAATGGTATTTGTTTGACAATATCTCAGCAACAGATACCATCACCTTTAAGCGTATTGCTGCATCTGTATAAATAGACATTACGCTTTCATTCTGAATTTCATCAAAACGAGTATACAGTGCGTCCCAATCCTGCTGGCTAACTGTGATAATAGAACCATATTCTTTTGCATCATGCAGTTCTTCGATGATGGTATCCATTGCTGCTTTTAGCTTGGCATCGCCATTACAGAAGTAATCGACCACATTCGGGTCCACATGATTGCTCTCCACGATGGCATATACATGTGGCTGCACCTTGCGGCGAAGGAATCGCTTGTCATACTGGCAAGCCTTCATCATAACAGAGAAGTATGCAAGCTGTGCTGCACGGTCATCGATATCTAAACCATAGATGTTGTTTTCTACGATGCTTGCAACTGCAGTTCTTGTATCTACACCATAAGCCTCATATATCTGCACAAGCACGTCAAACATATAAGCCAAAATATGGCCGCTGCCGGAGCAAGGGTCGATGCACAGAATATCCTCCGGTTTCAACGCTTTGTACTCCTCACGAATAGACGCAAGCTGAGCCTGAACATCCGGTTCCTGCTCTGCCTCTTCCAGATAGTAGTGCCATTTGGTATCTTCCGGGTCACGGTTTCCGGCAGCATAAGCAGACTGTTCTTCCTCGGTAGGAAGAAACTGCTCTTTAACATCCGGGTGTCCCTCC
>JAQXZK010000145.1 GCA_029227175.1 Bacteroidales bacterium
CTTCACCTTTACCAAAATGAATAAATAGACAAAGATAATAATTATTTAGTGGGAGCTTTGAGCTGCAGGGCTTTAGCTTTTTCACATGGTGAAAATTAGTACAACACATATCCTATAGGGCACTGGCAAAGTGCCCTAAAACAGGGGTATGCCCTAATTTGAGTACATACAAGAGACATGCGGTTTTCAAGATTAGGCACAACCGCGCATGCCTTGTCTATGAATGTCTTAGACATGGTTAATTTGGTGAAGGGGAATTATGACGGGAAGGTTAAGAGGGTCCCGTCATCTCCCTTCACCTTTACCAAAATGAATAAATAGACAAAGATAATAATAATTTAGTGGGAGCTTTGAGCTGCAGGGCTTTAGCTTTTTCACATAGTGAAAATTAGTACAACAGGGGTATGCCCTAAATTGAGTACTTACCAATAGCATGACTATTCGGGATTCCATAATTGCGCAAGAGCCTGCATTTTATTACTTTATCAAGACATTTATCCTTGATCATGATAGTTGGCAAACATTGAACATTTTGTCAAGCCATGACCATGTCTATGTTCTCAGTGGAGTGATACGTGATTTTCTCACTGGAGACTATGGTGGGGCACGTGATTTCGACATCGTGCTGCGGCATGGAAACTTCAAGGACTTTGATATTCTACGTTTCCTTCGTAAATCAGAGCGTAGTAAAAACAGTTTCGGAGGCCTTAAAATAAGACATTACAATGAAGTAGTGGATATATGGAGAATGTCAGACACATGGGGACTCAAGAAACAAAATCTGGGACTCACACCTGAATCATTAATAAATACTGTCTTTTTCAATTTCTCAGCCATTGTTTACGATTTAAACAACCGGAAGTTCATATTTGACGAAAGATTCTGCAGTTTCCTTCAAACACTTACAATGGATGTTGTTTATCCTGAGACCCCGAATGTCCCACTTTGTTTGGTCAACATCTATCATTATCAGAAAAGGTATGGTTATCGTGTGTCAGAACGGATGGGGAGATGGATAAAGGCACATTATCATGAGGAATACGATCTTGAGACTGTCCAGCTACGTCATTTTGGCAATATCTTATACTCAAACGAGATAATCAGGAATTATATCTGTCAAGTAATCAAAAAAGTAAATATGTATAAAATAGATTGGGACAAATATCTCAGCAGCGAACGTTATCGTTCGCAGTCGGAGTTCAAGAAGCATCAGGAGGCAGTTAATAATGAGGAGAAGCGAAATGCCTTTGAAAGTGATTTTGGCAGAGTAGCCTTCAGTTCCGCTTTACGTCGGATGCACGACAAGGCGCAGGTAATGCCTTTGACGACTGGTGACAGTGTGCATACTCGCCTGACTCATTCCATTGAGGTCATGAGCATAGCCTATTCGTTAGGAATCAACCTTTGTCGCGACAAGGATTTCATAAAAATGTACGGTAAGGAACAAGCGTTTGAGTACGAACGCTCCATTCCGATGATTCTTAAGACAGCGGCATTTGTACATGATATTGGGAATCCTCCTTTTGGACATTTTGGAGAAAACATCATCCAGAACTATTTCAGTGAATATCTGAAAAAGCGTATTGTGACAGATGAGCAAGCTCTCGACTTCATCCATTTTGATGGTAATGCCGAAGGGTTCAGAATACTTACCCGATTGCAATACATTGGCGATTTGTCAGGACTCAACCTGACTTATGCTACTTTAGCTGCCTACAGTAAATATCCCAATTCGGGAGATGTTAATAAGGCGTATATTGGCACGAAGAAACACGGAGTCTTCACGTCTGAGTCAGACATCCTTGAAAAGATGGCAGAGGCTTGTAACATGAAGACCCAAGAGGGCAAAATCAAACGACATCCTTTGAGTTTCTTGGTAGAGGCAGCAGATTCCATCTCTTATAACGTTATGGATATAGAGGATGGCATGACTATGGGTTGGTATTCTTTTGATGAAATGGTCAAACAGTTGGATTATTACTTGAAAGAACTATCAACTGGGAAAACGACATCTGTCTTGGCTATTCTTGATATAGATTTTGTCAAGAATAGCATAGACGAGAATGACCAAAAGAGAATGATGTGCGACTTTAGGGTTAGTGCTATCAGATATCTCGTAAATTTGGCGATCCGCAATTTCAAGAACAATTTGGAGGATATTGACAAAGGCATCTATTCCAAAGAGCTGATAGAAGATGGAGACCTCCTGTCAAAGGCATTCCAAAAGTTTGCACAAAATAATATCTTTCCGCAAAGGGAGATTGAACAGATTGAGTTGACAGGCAATTCCGTAATCAATGGTTTGTTAGACATACTATTGGACTGTGCATTCAATCCAGACAAGAAGTTTCGCAATCATCTGAAGAGTGTAATTTCCGATACTTTTCTTAAGGTCGCACAAAGGGAAGACGATGCGAGTATCAAACCAGAAGCCTATAAATATTTCTCTAAATCAGATGTCCTAAGTTATGACATAGAGAAATTGAGTCCCTATTCCAAGCTAAGAACGATTGTCGATTTGATTTCGGGCATGACCGATAGGTATGCTGTCAGCATGTATCAGAAACTGAGCGGACAACGCTTGTCATAAGATTACCCTATTTGTATCGATGGAGAGAGGATAAAAACCATTATATATTTCAAACTGGATTTGTAAGATAAAAATAGGATGTCAGACATATCTGCTAACAACAAGCGCGTAGCGAAGAACACGCTCCTTCTTTATGTTCGCATGTTCCTCACGGTGGCCATCGGGTTGTTCACCAGCAGGGTCGTATTGAACACGTTAGGGGTAAGCGACTATGGTATCTACAATGTGGTTGGTGGTATTGTGACCATGCTCGCTTTTCTCAATACGGGCATGGTGGCCTCCTCGCAACG
>JAQXZK010000146.1 GCA_029227175.1 Bacteroidales bacterium
GAGCGGAACCATCTTCAATGCCTTTTCGTTCTTCTTGCCAGGACATACGTCAACACAGTTGCCGCAACCCAGACAGTCCATAACGCCAACCTGCATGCGGAACTGCATACCCTTGAGGGCTGCCGGGGCAACCATCGGGAGTTTGGCCGCGTCGAGGCCTGCAGCTTCCTTCTCATCCATAACGAATGGACGGATACAAGCGTGAGGACAAACGTATGCACACTTGTTACACTGGATACAGTTTGCTTCGTTCCAAGTAGGTACGAATGCACTTACACCGCGCTTTTCGTAAGCGGCAGTACCCTGTGGCCACATACCGTCTTCGATACCGTTGTATGAAGAAACAGGAAGGAGGTCACCGTTCTGTGCATTGATAGGACGTACTACGTTATTGATGAAGTCCGGGTCGTTGTTAGCAGGAACTTCGTCAGCCGGGAGTTTGCTCCATGCCGGGTCAACGGTAAGTTGCTTGTATTCGCCACCGCGGTCAACAGCTGCATAGTTCATGTTGACAACATCTTCACCTTTCTTGCCGTAAGATTTAACGATAGCCTTCTTCATCTGCTCGATAGCAAGTTCGGTCGGGATGACTTCTGTAATGCGGAAGAATGCAGACTGGAGGATGGTGTTGGTGCGGTTGCCCAAACCGATTTCCTGTGCAATCTTTGTGGCGTTGATATAGTAAACAGTAATGTTCTTGTCAGCAAAATACTTCTTCACGTTGTTTGGAAGATTCTTGACGAGTTCTTCACCTTCCCAAATAGTGTTGAGGAGGAACTGACCGTTCTGACGAAGACCACGTGTTACGTCATACATACGCAGATAAGCCTGAACGTGGCAAGCCACGAAGTTAGGAGTCTTAATCTGGTAGGTAGAACGAATAGGGTTGTCACCGAAACGGAGGTGTGAGCAGGTGAAACCACCAGACTTCTTGGAGTCATAAGAGAAATATGCCTGACAGTACTTGTTTGTATTGTCACCGATAATCTTAACGGAGTTCTTGTTTGCACCTACAGTACCGTCAGCACCAAGACCGAAGAACTTACATTCTGTGTTGCTCGGGTCGCCGAGAGCCTGCTCTTCTTCAACCGGGAGAGAGGTGAAGGTCACGTCATCAACAATACCAACTGTGAAGTGGTCTTTAGGTTGTGGCAATTCGAGGTTCTTGTATACAGAAAGAATCATGGTCGGGGTTACGTCGGCAGAACCGAGACCGTAACGACCGCCTACGATAACCGGTGCGTTCTTTTGGCCGTAGAATGCGTCCTTAACATCCAGCAAGAGAGGCTCGCCACTTGCACCCGGTTCCTTGGTACGGTCAAGCACAGCAATGCGCTTGCATGTAGCAGGAACAGCTTCGCGGAGGCGTTCGCCAACGAACGGACGATAGAGGTGTACGCTAACCATACCGTACTTCTTGCCGTTTGCATTAGCGTAGTCGATGGCTTCGCGAGCAGCTTCTGAAGCAGAACCCATCAGGATGATTACGTCTTCTGCGTCTTCTGCACCATAATAGCTGAACAGCTTGTATTCACGACCGGTAATCTTAGAGATTTCAGCCATGTATTTTTCTACCGCTGCAGGAACAGCATCATAGAAGCGGTTGCATGATTCACGGTGTGTAAAGAATGTTTCAGGGTTCTCGGCCATACCCTTAGCTTCCGGGTGTTCTGGTGAGAGAGCGCGGCTACGGAATTCAGCCACCTTGTCCATAGGAACGAGAGGACGGATGTCTTCCATATCCATAACCTCAATCTTGTTGTACTCATGTGAGGTACGGAATCCGTCGAAGAAGTTGATGAACGGAACACGGCAATCGAGCGCTGCGAGGTGCGCAACAGCCGAGAGGTCCATTACTTCCTGAACGCTGCCTTCAGCCAGCATGGCAAAACCCGTCTGGCGGCAAGCCATAACGTCGCTATGGTCACCGAAAATACAAAGTGAATGAGATGCTACTGTACGAGCAGATACATGGAATACACTTGGAAGCAATTCACCTGCAATCTTATACATGTTGGGAATCATCAACAACAAACCCTGTGAAGCAGTGAATGTAGTTGTGAGTGCTCCAGCCTGTAATGAACCGTGAACAGCACCGGCAGCTCCGGCTTCTGACTGCATTTCCTGTACTAAGACTGTGTCGCCGAAGAGGTTCTTGCGACCTGCAACGGCCCACTCGTCTACGTGCTCTGCCATCGGAGATGACGGAGTGATAGGATAGATGGCTGCTACCTCAGAGAACATATATGCAATATGCGCTGCTGCTTGGTTACCATCACAAGTGATAAATTTCTTTTCTTTAGCCATTTTGTGATAATTAATATTGGTTATTACATGAATATTTAATACTAAAAACGATTCAATAGAGGAAACCGAGAATCCACAGAGGCATCACGTTGTGTTTTCCGATGGACTGGTTGCGCACAGCGTAAATAGTGTTCTCTCTGTGAAATTTGTGATGATTCACATCCGAGCAAATCTTGAATGTGAGTTTTTCATCAACAAGGAAGGAATTGGATTGTTCGCCGTTGTTGACGATGTGGTCTTTCCAAAGTGAGTTGACGAAGAACGTCTCCCAGACAACCTGATCTTTAGCATCATTGGGATAGATAGGGTAAATCAGGCTTGAGTTGTGGAGCATGATTTTGGACGGCTTCTTGGGAAAATCTTCTCCTATCGGGTAGATTATGTTTATGAGGCGAGCATCGGCCAAACATTTAATGTAGTTCATGACGGTGGCGCGGCTGGTATCAACCTGGGTGGCCAACTTGCTCACGTTAGGTGTTTTTGATACGTTCTGTGCCAGCAGGTAGAACAATTTCTTGATTTTGGCCAGATACTTCAGTTCAATCTGCTTGATGAATAGGATGTCCACTTCCATCATCATGTTCATGGTCTTCAGCAAGTTCTCGGAGAAGTTACGTTTTTCCAGAAAGAATGGGTAGAAGCCATGATGTAGATAGTCGTGGAGATAATCCAACGGGTTCACTTTACTGAGGATGCCTTTGGCGATGATTTCATGATTCTCAAGCAATTCGTCCAAGGTATAGGCGTGAAGCTTGAGGCCTGTCTTCAGGTTAAGAAACTCACGAAAAGAGAAGCCGCGTAGGTTATAGCTCTTTACGATGTCACAAAGTTCAGGATTTTCTTCTTTCAGTCTCATCACTGATGACCCCGTGAAGACAATCTTCAGGTTTGGCAGTTCGTCATAACACTCGCGTAGGTCGTGACTCCATTCCGGTAGCTTGAAAACCTGATCGATGAGTAATACTTTGCCTCCTTGCTGGTAGAATTGCTCGGCAAAGTCAACTAGACGGTGGGTAGAGAAGTACAGGTTGTTCATGTTGACGTACAAGCAAGAACGGTTGGTGCCGAATTTTTCTTTCGCATATTGTAGCAGAAAAGTGGTCTTGCCAACACCTCGGGTTCCTTTTATACCTATCAATCGGTCGTTCCAATTGATTTGGTCCATCAAGTCTCGACGCACAGTTGCCGTAGTGTGCTCAACCAAATATGCATGTGTTCGGTAAAATGATTCCATGTTTCTTGATAACCTTGTACCTCTAACTTGCAGCAAAGGTACTTATTATATTCTATATTGTAAAGTCTATGTGACAAATTTATTAAAACTTTCGATGAAAAACGTTATTTTTGCGACGAAATGAAATTATATTTCTTTAATCCGGACCACGATATAGCCTTGGCTTGCCATGATGCGAATTATACCTCTCCGAAATTGGTATGTCTCATGGAACGGGACTTGGCAATGCTTCCCATGTGGTATGCCGAGTCTGGCAGCGCGCTGTATAATGGAGAAGGGGTGGACAGCCGTTTTCTGAGGTCGCTGAAAGAACTATTTCCCATAGACATTTCTTTGCTTACAGATTGCTCGACTATGCAGGTTGAGCCACAACCTTGGGGATGGGATTTAAAGGTGATGAAACGTTTCAGACAGATGGGTGTGGATAATAACTTGTTGCCTGATGACCCACAACTGGAACATGTTCGCGAGCTTTCCGGTCGTGCACTGGCAGTCGGAATCCTGGACCGTCTGCGCGCAATGGAGCATGTGATTGGAGAGTCGTCTGTGTTGACGATGGTCGAAGAATGTCGGTCGTACGTGAGAAAGTTCGGAAAGGTTGTCTTTAAATCTCCTTGGTCAAGCAGTGGCAGGGGACTGCGTTGGTGCTATGACTCGTTCACTGATAAGGAAGAGGGATGGTGCAAGAATGTGATAGCTGCTCAGGGATACTTGACAGCGTCTCCTATTTACCGTTGCAAGCAGGATTTTGCCATGGAGTTTTGGTGTGATAAAAGAGTAGGAGCCTCTTTCTCGGGTTATTCCATCTTTGACACACAGGAAGGTCGTTATGCCGGCAATGTGCTGATGTCACAGCAGCGGATGGAACAAATTCTTGCTGCCAGTATTCCGGAAGAAGTATTGTTGAAGGTGAGAGCCGCGTTGGAAGAACAGCTTGGAACGTTGGTTGCTCCTTATTATACCGGTCCTGTGGGGGTTGACATGATGATATGTGAGAATGAAGAAGGGCGTACTGTACTTCATCCGTGTGTGGAGATAAATTTGAGGATGACGATGGGAATGTTGGCCAAAATCTTCTTCGACTGTTATGTGAGTGAACGTTCGGAGGGTTTTTTCAGGATTGAGTATGTGTCTGCTCCGAACCGTATTCGAGAACTTCATCATGAAGCGTCCAAACAATGTGCTCCCCTTATTCGAGACGGAAGACTAATACAGGGCTATCTGTCACTTATCCCGGTGAATCCTCAAACCAGATATAGAGTCTATGTGACGCTTACTTCATGTACTTCTGATGCTACAAATGCCCTTTAGCCTAAATATAAATGACCGATTTAGGTTTAATGTGTAAAAAAGAAGCGGTCGGATTTCTCGTCCGACCTCTTCTTTTATATCAATACATGCAAGGCTTGTTTTTACTGTTTCACAGCCTTAATGAGCGCGTTTCCTTCAGCGTCAAAGAAGGTAACGTTTTCTCCTTCATAGGTGTATCTTGTTATTTTGTTGAGGGACTCGATAAACTCATTTTCACGCAGATTGTCGGGACACATCATTCTGGTTGATGCTGCTTGCTGCAAGGTCAGCGAGCCGTTTTCCCCTGTTTTATACATGGCGTTGATTCTGTTGCACCCTACAGTTGCGCTGACCATTGAATCGTTGAATGCGATGGCAGGTTCGTTATCAGCGTTGAGTGCTGTCCCATTGAGTTCTGTCAAACTAAATGTCTGGTTGGCAAGACTTGGTACGACTGTGTTACATGAGGTACATGCGAGCATGGCTCCAATTGCTATTAACATAATCTTCTTCATGTTTCAAATATTTATATGGTTTATGAATAGAAAAGGAACGCCTCGAACAGTTGAAGCTGCGAGGCGTTCCGTATTTGTATCGGTTTCTGTTTTTCTTACTTAATGCCGAGCTTCTTGGCGATTGCCTTTGGAAGAGCGTCCTTGTGAACGACAATGTTCATTGTTTTGTAAGCAACAAATGCTTTAGAAGCGTACCAAGTACCTTTATACTTGTTCTTGGTTCCCCATGAGTTCTTGATGAGGAAATACTCTTTGCCATTCTGGTCAACTGCTTTGCCGTAGGCTAACATGCCATGGTCGTCTGTAGTTTCCCAGTTGTTGAAGGCTTCCTGACGCATTTCCTGTGTTACGGTTATTTCAGGGAGAGGTTTGCTTGTCAAGTCCTGTGCTGTAGGAGCGTTTCCGCCTACCCAACGAGCCATGTCTGAGCCGCTTAACTCCTGAGCTTTCTCTGCATCAGGCATAACGGCAATACCGTTACGGGTGAAGCCTTGTTCGCTGACGTCTGACCCCCATGCGAAGGTGAAGCCTTTGTCTATCGCGTTGTTCATTACTTCCATGAACTCGTCAAGTGGAAGGTTGTAACTCAAACCATTGCGCCAGTTGTCTTCAATCTCGATGTTAATCTTTTCGTAAAAAGGATGATGTGTGTAGGATGTCAAGGATACATAATCGTCCGGGTTCAGACCGAGTTCCTGGGCGAATGACTTAGGAGTGTATTCCTTACCGTTGTAGGTGAATGATTCCGGATATTCGCCAAGGTATGTGTCGTATATGCGAATCAAACCATCCTTCCATACCGGAGAGAGTTTCTTGGAGTGGCTTTTAGCAATAGCGTTTACATATGCGCTTGCAACAGCATCAAGTTCGTTGTGGTTGGGCAGGGTGTCTCCGTACATGATGCCGGGCATAGCAGATTGTGGTACCAGACCGTAATTCTTCACACAGTAGATAGCGTCATAGAAGCTGCCACCGGGAGAGAATGAGGAACTGCCGTGATAGCGTACATAGTTTACAGCACGATCAATCATCGTGTGATGTACAAGGAACATTTCAGACAAATCGTATTCGCCCTTACCCATACGGAGCAATTCGCTCTCCAAGAATGCCATGCTTGAGAAACTCCAGCATGTGCTTGAACGATTCTGGTTCTTGATAGAAGTGATAGGGTTTTCCTTAACGGTTGTGAAGATGAAGCCTTCTTTCTTCTCTTCGTCTTTGTTCTCGGTCTGTGCCATGACTGGAATCATGGTCATGCCCATCAAAGCAAAGAGGAGACATTTCATTTTGTTCATAGTGTATCTGATTTTTAGTTTATATTTTTCAATCTGCAAAGAAAGGAAATTATTTCTCAATAATTGCTATATTTGTGACAAAAAAGCTCAAACTATATGCGTTTTGGGGTAAGAATAGCATATAAATCAGTATATATATACATTTATTTCTATGCAGATGAAAATAACCTCACGTACTCCGTTAATTCTTGAAGGTGGTGGCATGCGGGGCGTGTTCACCAGTGGTGTGCTGGATGCCTTTATGGAACATGATATCCGATTCCCTTATGTCATCGGTGTCAGTGCCGGTGCGAGTAACGGTTTGTCTTACATGTCTTGGCAGCACAAACGGGCTCGGTATAGCAATATCGAGTTATTGGACAAGTATCATTATGTCGGTCTGAAGTATCTTTTTACGCAGGGAAATATCATGGACTACGACCTTCTGTTCAACTATTTCCCTAAGAAGATTATCCCTTATGACTATGTTGCTTACGAGCGCAATCCGGCTCGCTTCATTGCTATCACGACTAACTGTCGCACGGGAAAGCCTTATTATATGGAGGAGAGACATGACGAGGAACGTATCTTGACCATGGCGAGAGCTACGTGCAGCCTTCCTTTCTTCTGTCCGATTGTCTGGCTGGATGGCGAACCGTTGCTTGACGGTGGCATTACGGACAGTATTCCGCTTCAGCACGCACTGGATGAAGGATATGATGAGACTCCGGTGGTTGTCCTCACGCGAAACAAGGGTTACCGTAAGCCGGAAAGGACTTATACGGTACCTTCTATATTTTATCGAAAATATCCCTTGTTGCGCAAGGCTATTGGAATGCGCAACTTGATGTATAATAAGCAGATTGAGCTCGTCGAACGTCTTGAAAGTGAAGGACGAATCATTGTTATCCGGCCTCAGCAGCCCATCCAGGTGGGACGCATCGAGACTGATACCCGCAAACTTATTGACCTTTATGAGGAAGGAAGGGCTGAGGTCAAGAAATTGCTTTGACGCAAATTTAATTGGCCGATCTGACCCCGAATTTAAATGACCGATTTGGGAAAAAACGAAAGGAAGGTAAGAGTTCATTGCTTCTTGCCTTCCTTTCGCTGTTGTAAGAGAGTTTCTGTTGCGGTTATTAGTCCTTGATGCGCAAGACGCGTATTCCCACCCAATTGTTATTTTCTTTCAGCATTTGTGTGAGTGGCTTTTCTGACACTTCGACTTTCTTGCTTGTAGAAGATGCGTGGATAAACATGAGCAAGTCGTTAGCGTAGAAGGCAAATCCCACGTGTGCGATGTCAAGACCTGGCCGATTGGTGACAATGGCGATGAGATCTCCGTTTTTTATCCAATTGTATCCTTCGCTCGGAAGTATCTTCTTGGGGATATAGGCAAACTCTTGCCCGTTGATGGCTTCTTCATTCCGGCGGATTTTCTGTTGCATGGCTTTGTCGTTCTTGAGGTGCTTGTACAGGTCGGGATGAGTTGTCATGTAGTTCACATTGACAATGCCATTGGACTTCATGAAGTGGGCAGTGACGTCCTCTATGATGCCGTTCTTGATGTTGTTGTTAATCCATTCCGTGAAATAGTGGTTGCGCGATGCGTAATCGGTAATCTTTCCGTCTTTGTAGCGCAGTGTTCTGACTTTGTCGGCAAAGTCTCCTTCAATGATTTCGCCGGTTGTATGGTTGGCCGGGGAGATGGCTTCTGCCGTTACATATTCAAGGAAGGTGGTACAGTCTACTTCGTCGCAGTTAATGATTAGCTCTTCTTTGTCATTTACTTCAAGCGTGTGACCGACGTACGGAGTGCCTAAATATTTCACTGCAATGGTAATGATTTTGTCTGAGAGGGATTGTTGGGCTGAAACGTGCTGTGAGCAAAGACTCAGGAGCAGGACAACCGCCGCACTTTTTATGGAATGATTCAACATGTGATAATTGATTTTTGATTTGTAATACTTAGAATGAGTTATCGCCTCCTATTTGATTTCTTCGCGAAGCCATTTCTCCAGCTCGTCTGTCCACTGGGTTTTGTAGGTGAAGTTGTCGTTAAATCCCCAGCCATGTGCCCCGATAGGGTAGATGTGCAGGGAGACCGGTATGTCGTTTTCGATGAGTTGTTGGACATAAGGCAGGGTGTTTCCAACCGGAGATACGCTATGATCATCGGCAGAGGCCACAATAAATGCCTTCGGAGTGTTGGGATTGATGCGCTTGCTAAAGTCGAATCGCTCGATGTCTTTTTGTGAAGGATTCTCGCCTAACAGGTTCTTTTTTGAACCGGAATGGGTTCCTTGGTTCATGCTTACTACCGGATAGAGCAGTATTTGGAAGTCGGGGCGTGTTTCTGCTGTGGTGAAATTGTTGGCAATAGTAATTGCCAGATGACCACCGGCTGAGCCTCCCATGATTCCCACCTTGTGAGGGTCAAGCCTCCACGCTGTGGCCTGTTGCCTCATCAGTCGTAAGGCTTCAGCTGCATCCGTGGATGGCACCTCGCAATGGCCGTTTGGCATTCGGTAAAGCAGAACGGCATAGGTGATGCCTTGGGTATTGAACCAGTCGGCCATCATGGTTCCTTCGTGAGTCATGGCCGTGTGGTGATAACCTCCACCGGGACACATCAGAACAGCTTTGCCTGTGGGCTTTTCTGCCGGATATACATACAGATACGGGGTGGTTATGTTCATGCAGCGACCTCCCTCATAGAAGATGTTCTCACCTGTTAAGCCGTTATCATTTGGAGTACCATTCGGCCACAGAGGCACGACGATGGGCTTCTGTGCCATGGCTGTGATGCAGCAAAGAAGGGTGCAGAGAGATAGTAGACCGTGCTTCATTCCGAGTCTTTATTTGACTGTTTCACGAAGCCACTTCTCCAGCTCGTTGGTCCATTGCTGCTTGTAGACAAAGGCGTCTTTGAATCCCCATCCATGACCGCCGATAGGATAGAGGTGAAGAGACACCGGAACGTCTTTCTTGATAAACGCTTTGGCATAGGCGATGCCGTTCTCGATAACCGGAACAACTTTGTCATCGGCAGAAAGCATGATGAAGGCAGGTGGCGTGTTGGGGGTAACTTGCTCTTCCAAGGTGAAGCGTGCCACGGTCTCGGCTTTAGGATTCTTGCCCATCAGGTTGGTCCTGCTGCCGCCATGTGTGTTGGTCTTCATGGTGATGACGGGATAGAAGAGAATCTGGAAGTCGGGGCGTGTCTCTTCGCTGCTGTATAGGGTTCCCAGTGAAGCGGCAAGATGTCCTCCGGCCGATGCACCAGAGATGCCCACTGCACGTTTGTTTATCTTCCATTCATCAGCATGTTCGCGTACCATACGGATAGCCTGTTCTGCATCGCTTAACGGGACATCATAGTGTCCGTTCGGCATTCTGTATTCAAGTACGAAGTATGAAATGCCTTGTGCGTTGTACCAGTCGGCCATGTCAGTACCTTCATAGGTCATCATGACACCGGCATATCCGCCACCCGGACACATAATCACTGCTTTGCCATTCGGGTTCTTGGCCAGGAACACGTGCAGTCTCGGGCTGGAGATGTTGCCGATGAATTTATCACCACGGTCGGTCACCTCGCCTTTGAGACCGTTGTCGTTGGGGGCTCCATCAGGCCAAAGGGGAAGAATCATTTTATTTTGAGCATGCATAGTTACAGCGCATAAAATAAGGAATAAGGAGAGAACTTTTTTCATAGTATGGCATTTTTGAGTTATTTATTGGTTTTCAGGATAGAACGAACGATGTACGTGATGAGTAAAACGTATACAACCAGCGAGAGAATTTCGCTCCATGAATTGGCCAGCCATATTTCGTTGTCGAACTTGAATCCGGCAAAGCGTATGGCTGCGCTTACGACACCCATCAAGGCACCGCCCGCAATGAATCCTGAAGCGAGCAGAGTCCCATGTTCGCCTCGTACCGTGTTGAGTGCCGTATCCTTGCTACGTGTTGTTACAAACCAGTTGATGGCACCACCTACGAGGATGGGGGCATTCAGTTCCATCGGGATAAACATACCCAGAGCAAAGGCTAATGCCGGTATGTGGAAGAAATTGAGGAGCAATGCAATGACGGCTCCTGTCCCATAGAGAATCCAGGGAGCACCGATACCCGACATCAGCGGCTCGATGACAGCTGCCATTGCGTTTGCCTGAGGAGCAACCAGCGCATTGTCGCCTACGAATCCGTACGTTTTGTTCAGAATCAAGATTACTCCGCCCACAGTGGCTGCCGAGACGATGGTTCCTAAGAACTTCCAGGTCTCCTGCTTGGCCGGAGTGGTGCCAAGCCAATATCCGATTTTCAGGTCGGTCACGAAGCCACCGGCCGTACTGAGTGCGGTACATACCACGCCACCCATGATGAGTGAAGCCACCATTCCGGCCGAGCCTTTCAGCCCGACGGAGACCATGATGACAGAAGCCAATATCAAGGTCATCAGTGTCATGCCGGATACCGGGTTGGAGCCTACAATGGCGATGGCATTGGCTGCGACAGTCGTAAAGAGGAAGGCAATGATGCCTACTACGAGGATTCCTACAACGGCGTGTAGCAGGTTAAACTTCACTACGTTGAGGTAGAAGAACAGGAAGATGCAGATAAGTGTGACGATGATTCCGAATACCACAATCTTCATGCTTAGGTCGCGTTGTGTGCGGAGCGTCTCCTGATTGCCTTTGGGGGATTCGCCTTTAAATTCCTTGCTGGCCAGTCCGATGGCATTCTTGATGATGCTCCATTGCTTGATGATACCTATCATACCTGCCATGGCAATGCCTCCGATGCCTATGTGTCGGGCAAAGTTCTTGAAGATAGCCTCCGGCTCCATGTCTGCTACCGAACCTAATGCAGCGAGGTCAAACGTTGGATTCAGCGTTTGCAGCAGCTGGTCACCGAAGAACGGCATGAGTGGTACAAGCACAAACCAGACCAATGCCGAGCCGGCACAGATGATGGCTGCATACTTCAATCCGACAATATATCCAAGACCAAGTACGGCTGCACCGGTATTGATACTGAACACCAACTTGGCTTTGCTGGCAATGGCTTCGCCGAAAGGAATGGCGCGGGTGGTGAAATTCTCAGCCCACGTGCCGAATGTTGCCACCAGGAAGTCATACAAGCCACCGATTGCTCCGGCAATCAATAACGGCTTTGCCTGATTGCCGCCTTTCTCACCGCTTATCAAAACCTGTGTGGTCGCTGTTGCTTCCGGGAAAGGATATTTTCCATGCATCTCACTTACAAAGTATTTGCGGAAGGGAATGAGAAAGAGGATGCCTAATACGCCACCCAATAGCGAACTAAGGAATACCTGCAAGAAATTAACGGTGATATCCGGATACTTTTCGCTGATAATGTAGAGCGCAGGCAAGGTAAAGATGGCACCGGCTACAATGACGGTCGAACAGGCTCCGATGGATTGTATGATGACGTTCTCGGCTAAGGCGTTTTTACGCTTGGCAGCACCACTGACGCAGACCGCAATGATGGCAATGGGTATGGCGGCTTCGAAGACCTGGCCTACTTTCAGACCGAGGTAGGCTGCAGCGGCAGAGAATAGTACGGCCATGCCTACACCCCAAAGTACGGACCAGAGGTTGACCTCATGGAATTCTCGTTTGGAACTCATGACAGGTTCGTATGTTTCACCGGGTTTCAGCTCTCGGAAGGCATTCTCGGCCAAACCGGAAAATTCCTCTTTCTTTTCTTCTTTCATAAGGTGGATTTGTGTGCAGATAATATGGCAATGTCTTATTTCTCTTTTTCTTTCTCGGTCATGTCGCCTTCGATAAAGAGCCTTATCATCTCAGTCTTGGCGTTGGTGCGGATGGTGATGGACTTTTTGAAGTGTCCTGCATACTTGCCGGTACCGTTATAGGTCACCTTGATTTCTCCACTCTCGCCCGGCATGACGGGTTCCTGTGTGTAGACCGGTACGGTGCATCCGCAAGAAGCAACGGCCTGATGGATGACGAGTGGCGAACCACCAATATTGGTAAACTTGAACACATGGCTCACTATCGGGTTGCTTTCAGAGAATGTCCCGAAGTTATGAGTGGTGGTGTCAAATTTAATTTCAGCTTTCTCTTGTGCTGTGACAAATTGGAGACTTGTCAAGAGCAACATCAAGCATAATGTAATCTTTTTCATCAAATAATTTTTTTTGTTTAGATTAAACTTATACTGAAAAAACAAGGCAAAGATAGTGCAAACCGAATACAGAAACAACAAATTTATTTGATTGTTTATGTTGAGGTGCCGCCTATCTTATTCAAAGTAGTGTAATCCAAATACAGAAACAACAAATTTATTTGATTGTTTATGTTGAGGTGCCGCCTATCTTATTCAAAGAAGTGTAATCCGAATACAGAAACAACAAATTTATTTGATTGTTTATGTTGAGGTGCCGCCTATCTTATCCAAAAATAGTACCTTTGCACCAGAAATAACACCCCTGCTTCTTTCATGACAAAGAACGAAATACATACTATCAGCATTGAGAATCTGACGGTAGGCTATAGAACGAGGGATTCCAAACGTCAGCTCGCCAGTCACATGAATGCTTCTCTGCAAGCCGCACAGCTCACCTTTCTTTTGGGAGTCAACGGAGTTGGAAAGTCAACCTTGTTGCGCACGCTCTCCGGTTTCTTGCCGGCTTTAGAGGGAGAGGTCTATGTAAAAGGACAACCGTTGTCTGCTTACTCCAAGCGTCAACTGGCCACACTCATCAGTGTTGTGCTCACCGACAGAGCGATGATTCACCACTTCACGGTACGGAGTCTGGTCGGCATGGGGCGAAGTCCTTACACTGATTTCTGGGGAACCTTAAGCAAGGAAGACGAAAGGGCAGTTGAGGCCGCTATCCGTCAGGTCGGTATAGAGGACCTGGCAGACAGAATGATAGATACACTCAGTGATGGTGAACGGCAGAAGGTCATGATAGCCAAGGCAATCGCGCAAGACACACCGATTCTTTTCCTGGACGAACCTACAGCGTTCCTCGATTATCCCAGTAAGGTCGAAATTATGCTTTTGCTACGCAGATTGTGTTACGAGCGATCAATGACGATATTCCTCTCGACGCACGATTTGGAGTTGGCGCTTCAGATAGCGGATAACATCTGGCTGATGACAGACCGCGGACTGAAGATTGGTACTCCTCAAGGACTCTCTGCAGATGGCTCGCTTTCCGATTACTTTGTTCGTCCGGGTATAGAGTATAATGCTCAGACCTTGCAGTTCAAGGTCTTGAAGGAGGAACTTCGGATCGCCAGATAATCCCGAGTCAGCCAAATTTTTTTATGACAACAGGGACAACCATTTGCTATTAACTTTCTCCTTTTGCCATGACTTTTCTGGCTTTTGCTTGATTATTAAATGGTTGTGCGTATCCTTGCGGTAAGGATTCCGTAGCTAATGATTACCGATTCCTCGCCAGAAGGAGGAGCGAGCAATCACTCCTCTGACTTTTTATATAAAATTCTCTTTTCTCCGTTCTCATTCAACCATGTCTCTTGAATGTCCTGCCCATCGATAACTCTTTGTCGTATGACGTGCTTCAGAGCCTTTCTGGCGGGATATAGGGCGTTACCTCTATTGTGTTCAGATTGGCCTCGTCCCGTATGGCTGCGGCCCGGGGCAGCGGCCGCCTGCTGCTGCACATCGTGACCGAATGGACAGGCGAAGAGCCCTTCTCGCTGACCGACAAAGTGGTCTCTGCCATTGACGGACTGGACGGGGAGACCTTTGACAACGTGTCGCTCCTGTCCACCTACACCAACCACGACCACGAAGAACTCGTCGAGAGCATCGAGGAGTTCGGCGTGCGCTATCTACGCTGAAAGGCCGCAGAAAGCCCATAGAAAGGCTATTGAAAACCGGAACAGCCCGGAACAACAAACAAATCATTAACCCTACAAACACATCACAATCATGACACAACAAGAATTTGAAAACCGCATGGCCGATATCAACCTCCGCCAGAGCGACGCAACCGCCCCTTACCGCAAACGCCTCACCGAGCTCAACGACCGCGCCCTGCAGATCAAGGTCACCATCAGCTCCCTGAACCTCGAGCTCTCCCAGCTCGCCCTCGAGCGCAGCAGCCTTGAACACCAGCTGAAGCTGCAGAACCGCGGCTACCACGAAGAGAAACACCGGCTCAACCTTCAGTGGAGGGAGGAAATCGACAGCAAGTAGAGTTTACAAGTGTGTGGCGGTGAGAAAGCTAAAAGTCCGTTGTTGATTTCTTGACAACGGACTTTTTTTTGGTTTTTGTTTGGTGATTAAATAAATGTGTGTATATTTGTGTCATCCAATTTGGTGGTGTCGGGGAGCCTTCGGGTCCGATGCCGCCTTTTTTTATCCAAACTCAAAGGTCTTTATCTCAAGTCCCTTGGCACTGTTGATGATACAGACAATATGGCGAACTTGTATATCCTTTGATGTTTTTGATTTCATATACTCGTATCCCATAGTGATTTTGTCCGGTGCAAACATTGATGGATCGTCAAAGTAAATACATAGTGTATCTGCCATCTCGTGTACATCAGTTCTTGCATTAAACTTGACAAGCTGGTTATTCTTTGCTCTAATAGCAGAACCATAATGAGCTTTGTTCTTGGTAATGGATTTGATGTCCATACGAATGCCGTCCAACACCATATCAAGCGATGTAAGAACATTGCCGTCCTTACCTTTTTTCTGTTCGTCCGCCAGGATAATGCTGTGCCCACAGGAATACAACTGGTTGACCAATTTCTTTTCAAGTCTGAAGCCGTCATCTCTACCTTCATTGTGCCCAACATGTGTTGCTTTCAATGCTCCAGTTGTCGGATTGAATTCAACATCCTTGTATCGCTTGTCCTTTGAAAGTCTATCGTATAGTTTCCTGTTCTCCTCGATGCGTTTGCGTTCCGATTCTTTTGTTTTGCCGTCATAGCAAGTCCGTACAAGTTTGCACGCCTCGCACATTTCATTGTCCGGGATGTAAGTCTTGGCGGCGTTCAGTTTTCCTTTTGCAACATCGCAGTCCCGGCATCGGCTGATGGTGTATGGGTTGTAGTCGGGGAAGGCCTTCTGCTGCTTGCCTGGATTGAATCGGAAGATGCCCCGCTTGTCGCGTGCGGTGGCCTCCTCTCCGCGCTTCATGGCCTCGTCGTGCGGTGTCTCCGGGTACTTGGTCTTGCGCACCTGTATGGCCGAACAGCGGCAGTTCCATCCATTTGGCGGGTAGTAGGTCTCCCAGAAGGGGTCTGAGGGCGGCAGTGTGACACCGTCGAGTGCTGCGTGTTCGGGTCGCACGTGGCTGTC
>JAQXZK010000147.1 GCA_029227175.1 Bacteroidales bacterium
TTAGAACAACAACTTGGTATTGTTTTATTATTTGCCATAACCAGTACCCAAAAACTCATTCACTCTTTCTATTACCAGCATCGGTATTCCACTTCTCTCCAAAAACCTATTCAGTTCTAAGCGTTTCCCACGCAACAAACCAAGAAGGAGGTCACGAAGGAGCGACTCTCCTAATATCTGCCAATTCGTTTCCTCTCGGATGTACCTGTCCACAATATGGAGGGCGATGCGGTCGGAGAGTCCTTTGCGACAAAGAATTGCCTGGACATTAGTGCAGAGACCCTTCTCCACAAAGATGGGCCAATAACCGAATGCCTCGTTTTCGACATCGAATCGGTAACATACATAGCGGATTACGGCCTTGCTCTCCATGAGGAAGTCGCGCGTCAGCCTTTCTATGCAATCTACCGTATTGTCAACCGAAAGTCCCACTTCGTCGGCTATCTCTTTGTAAGTAAATCCTCTCATCCACTTCCGCAGAACAACAGCATATTGCCGGCCCTTATCCTCAGTCTCTCCAAAACCGGCCAGTTGCAGCATAGTGTCTATGAAGTTGCTTTCACAAAGGTCTTCAACCTCAATACTGTCCCACCCGATGTTGTCATGGATTCTTGAAGAAATGCCTTCAATCTCCTTGGGGGAAATGCCAGTCTGTTTGTACGTATCGAAGAGGTCGGAGGATAGTCCTTGCAGGTTCTTGAAGCGACTGTTGAACACACGGCGCAAATTACTCTGTCCTTGATTTGAGGTGAGATGATAGGTAAGTGACGATGAAGCCAGTGCTTCTGCATTGGCATTCTGAAAAGAAAAATCGTCTGTGCTCAGCATAATCATCTTGTCCAAGCTCTCCGCATAGCCTGTCGCTTCAAGCAGTTCTTTCATCTCATCGTCAGTCAGTTCATGCCCTTTCGCACGCTCTGCCCTCGCAATATCCTCAAGCAGTCCGCTCATCTGCCCCTTGGCTGGTTGCAGTCCATCCCCTTTGGCGGCTTTGAGTATGTACCGATCATTGTCGGCACTCCCTATCACCATGCCGTATGTCTCTTTTCCTGCCCGTCCCGCTCTGCCAATGACATTCATCAAGTCGTCCAACGGCATAAAGCCTCCCTTGCCTTTCGGACTTCTGATGTCGCCAAGCACAAGGGTCTTTACGGGGAAGTTCACTCCCTCAGCCAATGTTTTGTTGCAGATGACCATCTTAATTTCCCCACGCGAGAAAGCCGTTTCGATGATTTCCCTCATACACTGGGGCACGGAACCATGATGCACGGCATAGCCATGGTGGAGAAAGACAGTCTGGTAATAATCTTTGCCGAAAAGAAATTCCGCATATTGATGATAAATATGCAAACGTTCTGTTTGGCGTGCAGAGAGAAAATGGGATGGTGAGGTATGCTGCTGCCTGTCTATGGCGGATTTGACAGACCAGCCATATTTCTCACAACTGCTATTTCCACCCTTAAAACTTGTGTAGAGCATAACAGAACCAGCATTAAGTGCCTGCAGGGCAATAGAGCAAGCCCGGTCTTTGACACTTTTGAATTTCACATTAGGCACAAACGAATGAAGCTCTACTTCTGTCTTATGGCGTGGAATCTGTACGTTGACATCTATACCCGAATCCGTCTGCTGATAGAATCCGAAGCGCAAGTCGATAGGTCGATAATTGCTCGAACACACTTCGCTGCTTTCACCGCCCAACCATGTGTTGATTTCTCCCACATTAGGCACGATGGCGGAAATGAACAGGAACCTAATGCCATCCTGTTTGAGCATACGTGACAGCAACAGTTCATATTCCAGACCACGCCCTTCGCTTACCAACAGCTGGCCTTCATCACAGATGACCAGCGTAAACCGTGAGAGTATGTCGTCTATTGCTCCTTCCAGTCCCATGAATGCTTCAGGGGTGGAGATGAGCATGTCGGCATCGTCAACAAATGTCTCCGAGACGGAGAAGTTGCCGCCTCCATAGATACACCTGAACGTAAAACCAAGAGCCTTCGAAACCTGTGCGTATTTCAGTTTCAACTCATGACTCAATGAACGCAATGGAGCGAGATAAAGCACCTTGGCATTGGTATTACCACGAAGTTCCTGATAGATGAGCAGTTCTGTTATAAACGACTTGCCGGCACTGGTGGGCATGTGCAGACCAAATGAGCGTTTGAAAGCCAGCAGGCCTCGCTCGAAAGCCTCACGCTGTGAGGGAAGAAACGAATAGATGTGTCGGCTTATGGCATATCTGATGTAGTCGCTCCAATCGGTATTTGGGTCATAGCGATAAAGGTCACTGCGCAGGTTGTCTGTGGCAAACCTTTCCATTACAATCTCCAGCAAACGGCTTTCAAAGAAATCATAGACAGAAGCATATTGGAAATCACTGTTCTTGGCCCTTGTCTCGCTTTTGATTTGCTGATAGACCGTCCCGTCATTATCCCCCAACATAAGATTAATGCCAGCCGTGTTCCTCGCATCGTTTCCAGACACTATCGCCCATATCCGCATAGCAGCCTCCGATTTCAGTAGTGAGTGGTCGCAACGTCTGATATAGACATTTGCCACGGCAGGATAGCCACACAGATAGTATATTGCCGCAATATATAATATGGTAGTATCCTTATCCACCCCGCCAAAGTCCGTTTGTGGCAGA
>JAQXZK010000148.1 GCA_029227175.1 Bacteroidales bacterium
TCACCTAAAACTACAAACTTCCCGGGACTTGTACAAATCTACAAGTCCCTTTTTTGCGTCTTCGCTCAGACACACTCAAAGAAACAGTATCTAGTCGATTTTGTCTAAAACGGTAGTAAAGTGATTGCGTAGATTCTGTAGATGGTGAAAATGGCAAAGATTTAACATTTTAACTTTTGTAAACCTCTTGATAGTCTCAATCTTTATTTGTAGCTTGGCGTATAAATAGGTCTATTATGGACTATAGTCAATGGCATGGTTCCAAAATAAAAACCGCCCCTGTCGAGGCGGCTCTTATTAGACGGAATCAGGATGGATGAATACCAAATTCCCTTCTACATTCACAGCTTTGAAAACCTCCTCATCGTTTTCTTCGCAAACGAATGTCACAATGCTATTCCCTCCCTCTGGCGAAAAAGGCACTTCTATCTGTTTTCCACAATGATAAAGGTTCGATTTCGGTTTTGGGCTATACAGAAACGATAAGTTCTTTGTAAGTATGAAAGTGTATAACTCCTTATCCTTCAACTCTGTTTCCGCCTTGAAAGCAATTAGATGTTTGGGGGCACCGGCACATTCTCTGACGGTCACTTTCCCCAACAGTCGGTCTTTATAGGTATCTATCAGACAGCTCATCACATATTGGATAGCCAGTTCTTCCACATTTTCGATTTTAGTTTTCAAGCTTTGTGTACCGCCCGTATATCCAGCCACCCCATTTCCAAGACTATCTATATGTTCAATATCTGGTGTCTTACCAGGATTGAAAGCTGTCGAAATCTCAGCTCTTGAATTCGTAGCCCACTTATAGAAATCTTTGTCACCTGTAAGCAGAATCACGTGTTCAGAGACCTCCTCTATACTGTTCTTATAAACAGACGATACTAGCACAAGACTGTCCTCCCTTGATATCTTGGTCGATAGACAGATTGCCTTCATGGGACCAAGCAGCCTGTCATTGAAGCTGTTCAGGAAATCAATACTGAACTCATTTGTGATTTTTTCAACATCCTCATTCACCTTCTTCTTCACGGCCTCTGCCAAATCTCCCTCGTATTCATAATCGGGAATCTCATAGCGCTTGTTGTACTTGATAAAAGAGGAGATGTTTATAAACTTCCCATCCTTCTTCGAACGTTCCCAGACCTCATGGAAATAGTCCTCTTTCTTCCGCACTTCAAACAGTTCTGCAAGCACGTATTCAGAGGAATACAATTGCACAACGGGCATCTCCTTCAGTGCCGTAATGAAGGCCGTTAGCGTCGGGAATGTATTATCAATCAGATAACACAAGATATTGGTGTCTAAAAAGAAGTTGATTTGAAACTTCTCCGATCTTGCAGACTCTCTATTCATATTTAAAATGTTGGTATATTCTCTTCTACAAAAGCCTTACCCATTATCTTAACCTTTTGGTCAGCAGCACACTCAAAGAGCACAAACGTCGCCTTAAGAATACGACGCACATTTCCATCGCATGTTTCGTTGATGAATTCCAAAGCATCTTGAGTAAACGGGAACTCTCCGTTAAACTCTGCTATTCTCAAATAGTTCTCTATAACTTGCTTCGTCTCTGCAACATTCAGATTGTTTATTATCATCTTCCTGATAGTAATTCTGTCTGCCAAAGGCGGCGAAAGTTCCACCAACCTTGAAAGGGCTTTAGGATTCATGGCAAATAACAAGCACCATTCGCGATGTTTGTCAAGCAAGGTGCGTAGGTTATGGATATAGTTATCCAACTGCGCCTTAGATAAACGCCCTGTGGTCAGGTCCTCAAACTCATCTACTAAAATAAACACATGGGTATACCCCTCTCGTTTAAGTAATTTCACAATGTATTTGATGACATCTGCTTCCTTACCCGATATTTGTCTCAAGCTACCGCTGGTCAATGCTTCCCATGTCTTGTTGATACCAAAGTCCGATGATATGAATTCGTAGAAGTAATAAGCAACGGTGGAATCCTTGGTATCTTCATTCAATATCTTCTGAACAATGTCACTTAGCAAATCGTCAAACTTCCTTTTCTTTGGAGTAGGCAACGACCTGACAAAAGAGTCTAGGAACTGTTTATAGCTCACCGTATTAGCATCGCTATAAGGATTGATGGAATCCTTCATGTCTGGGAAAAGCACCGACAGGTTGGGTTCGTAAGGTTTCAGCTGCCCTTGGATTTCGCTGCTATTCTGAATCACGTTGAGAATATGGTTCCAGACATACTTGCGTGTGTTCTCCTCACCAATTTTACTGATCAAAGTCCCGATAAATTCCAGGATGGAGCCACCCGGATTGTCAATGTAGATGGTATATGGCTTTAAGTAGGTCTGGCTGTCGCGGATTTCATTCAGTTTTGACTTGGCATACATTAAAAGCTGTGTTTTGCCACTACCATAGTCCCCCACTATCGTTGCGCTGATGAACTGGTCATGTTCCTCAACTTGGTTGGGAACCAAGGCGTTTGCAATAAATTGGTTAATACCGTTAAGGATTTCACTGTCAAGAGGCTTCAACTTACGGTTTACATCATCACCGCCATTAATGTTCGACGTACCAGACCTAGGGAAAGGATTGAACTTGATGTCCCATAAATCGTACTTGTTCGTCACGGGCCCCATTTGCAGGATGTCCTCTATGCCTTTGTACTCCTTCTCATCCATTTTTCCTTAATTTTAAATGTGAAACAAAACTACCTTTATATTTCGGGTAAAGTATTCTATCGTTCTTGTTCAGTTCGGTTTCTTTGATAAAAATCTCGGAAGTCCTTATCAGTGATACTACGTCAGAGTGTGCCAAATAATAGTCTATAACGGCCTGTTGCGCTATGCTGATGCCACAACGGTATTGCAGACATAGTTTCATCACCAGATCAGAAATATCTATCAACAATTGGCGAAAGAACTTCACGTCCAACACTCCTTGCACATCCACCTTGACGCCAGATTCTATAAAGTATGCAGCACTGAACGACTTGTCATTTGGCAACAAATACCCCTGCCGTTTCATGTTCAGTCGCTCTAATAATTCCAGCTGGGTTGCCCATGAAAGAAACATATCCCAGAACCTTACAAATCCCCCTTTCACATTCCCCTTGTCGTTTAAAGGGAACTGATACAGCGTTTCAGGGGTGCTTAATGTATAGAAGAATGTATCCACACGAGTACCGACGGAACCGTAATAATACAGCACGCCGCTCTGTCTCAAAATCTGTTGTTCAGTCAACGCCAGTTTTTCTTTTGTCGTCATTCTAGGATTCACAAACAGTGAACAATATTCTTGAAAACGGAAGTAGTGAAAGAATATCTCACGGAAAACGCTTAAATCCTCTTCCCTCAACGGGGCACCTGGCTCAACCTCCTTAAAAACGCCTTTTTTGCAGACCAGTGTTTTCTGGTGCATGACACCGAAGTTAATCAGCGCATTCTTGATTTCCAACACACGTCGCCCTTTGTCATCCCATTTGCTCCTTACGGCAGGGATAACACCCTTTACGTGCTTGTTCGAGAACTCTGCCACCGTTCCGTCCTGCCCATACTTGCAGAAAGCCAAATACACGTCCCTTAGTTCCTGAAACGAATAGACAAACGGAAGCGACCACCCCTTATGGATGATTTCCAAAGCCTCCGTTTCGGTAATCAGATTCAGATGCTCCGTCTTGGCTTTTGATATATCTATCTTTTTCGTGGGCATTATTTCAATATCAAGATATTTTCAGAAAGTGAGATATTATGTCTGTTTTTTAGGTTTTTCCATTTGTCACCGCGAGAGCGAATCTTGTGGATAGAAAACTCTGTAAAACCGGCACTCAATGCTATATCTCCCAATATTTGGGTTGTGGGCACGTAAATGCCATACGGAGCGGAATCTCCCAAAACCAAGTATGCTTCACCGCCATAGCGCAGCACCCTGCGCATTTCTTTTAGCACATAGTACATGTCCTCAAAGTAATGCATCATCAAGATATGGAAGCTTTTCTTTCCTTTACGCTGTTTGGCGTTTTCCTTAATTCTTCCATATAACTCCACCAACTTACCCATAGTATCAGAGTTATGCTGTGCAAACTCCTTCTGTGTAAACTCTTCCATCACAAACTCTGTGTCTCTATAGTGTGTGGTGGCTCCTGTCACCAGTTTGCGGCGCACTTTCTCTGTAATGTCGTTCCAATCATTAGTCATCTCAAAAAAATGGCTATGTACTTTGCTAACTTCTCCGTAGTCCAAGTTATTAAGGTATGGAGGAGATGTGATGCATAATCCACAGGAATCATCCGCAACGTCTTCATTCTTCACACGAGAATCCCAGTTATACACCGTGGCCAATTGTTCGTGATGGGGCATTTGCTGTATATTTGAGTACATTTGTTCCGATATCCGCTGGAACTTTTCCCAAGCCCTGCCAGAATCTGAAAGGAAAGTGGAGCGTGAAATATACGGCACAGCGATAGGGTGTATGGCCGCTTTGTGCAGCGTCTGGCTCAGTGCCAAATTAAAGAATTGCTGTACATCTTTGTTTCGTAGTCGTTTTATTCCGTCACGGATGCAATACAGCTCCCTTAGCGATGGCTCATCATAGAGGGTTACCAGCAGAGGGTGGAACTTGGCGGTAATTTCCGCTATCCTTTTGTTCTCCTCAACGTATTTCTTTATATTGTTTTTAGCGCGGGTGTACTGTTGTTTTGTAATGGTCCAGTTCAGTTTGGCGTGAATCACGTTGCACATTAGTTCCTGACTCTCGTTACCAATGGAGCGGAAACCCAATTTCTGGCATTCCACCAACGTCGTTCCGCAGCCTGCAAAGGGTTCGTACACAACGATGTCTTTGTCCTTATAATCTTCCAATATAATGTCCACAAACTTATACGAGAAACCCGCCGTGAACTTATACCAATTGTGCACGGGACTGCTCATATTATCCTTCGCCGATCCTATGTTTGCGTCCAAGATATTCATTTCATCTCATTTTTTACTTTCCTTCCTTCATCAACCTCTCCACCAATTCCTCTTTAACCTTCTCCCACGCCATGGTGGGATTATACTCCTGGCCTGGGTTCAGAATCATATCCGTATCAGTCAGAAACTCATCGTCCTGCAGTTTGTCTTCCATATTCAACACAAATTCCTTATACGTGGGAAGATGCGATGCCGTGAATCCCAAATACCGCTCATAGCTCAGCAACACTTTTTCCTTATCCAGCTCAGGCATCATACTCAGAATCTTCCACAGGTCAAATAGGTCGCGCCCCTTCCGGCGCTGATACACAGCCCTTAACTTAGTTCCTATCAGTTCTGCCAGCTCGTATGTCAAAACCTCGCAAGACCCCTTAAACCACGAATTCTCCACTGCAAACGGAACCTTCATCATCGGGAATACCGAGAAATGCTCCTTGCAGTTAATTTCCACTTTCAGGTGAATCTCTCCTGCATCAACATCCGTTGGTTGCACCTTGAACACCAGCGTATTGTTATGCTTCTTCTGCTTTACCACTGGCTCGCCCAGCCACGAGAGCGCATCCCGCAGATGGTCTATCGTTTCCTTGATGGGCTCTGCCATAACCTGCACCAAATCTATGTCCTCTGAATATCGGGGTTGCGGCCTCAGATACAACTTTCCCAACGCCGTTCCACCACGGAAAGCTAGATGCTCTGCAAGGAACGCATCACTGTATATCGACACCAGTGCACGGCAGATAATCAAATCTTGCTCCACCTGCACGTTCAAGCCCCAAGGTGCCTTCTCGCTCCACTCTGTTATATACGATATCGGTATCATAGCTCGTCAATTTCTATCTCTTCGTTCACAACAATCTTCCAACGCCCGTTCATCTCGCAGCCCTCAATGGACTTTCCGGGCTTCAGAGCCGCCTTCTGCAACCGAACACCAGCACGTTTCAACAGGCCATAAACCGCATCAGCAGCCTCAGTCTCTTCTAGAACATCATTCAAGATATACCCCAGCCGCTGAAAACAAGCCACAGGCGCCACTTTTACAAACTCCGGTCCCAAGTGTTCGAAATTCGTTTTCTCTACCAGCTCCGACAGCACCGTGGCGGCCCTTGTGATACTTCCGGCACTCTCCTGATAAGCCACCAAATCCACCGCCGTCAGTTCCGGACATGACACATTGATATATCCCGTTCTCGTCTGCCGCCGCTCAACATACTCCATCGGAATGGCCGAGCGGTAAAAATACTTCGTAGCATACTTATCCGTTTTCTTGCCCCGCATTGTGGGCGACTCCAGCATCACACAAAACATCATTGGAGCCTGATGCGCCGCACCATGGTAACTGCCAGCGCTCAACAAAGCCACATAATAGTTACGCTCCAGGTGTCGCATCATATCATCCAAATAGAACGGTTGCGGAGCAAACCCACGTAGCGCATACTCATCGGGGATGATTACATAAAATCCATTTACGGGAATCATAATCCGTCCCTTTCTCACCTCCCGCGACAGCGTTGCCGACAGCACTTCCGCTGACATCTCAGGGAAGGCCGCCGCCACTTCCTCACGCGAGAAAGTGTATCTGCCACGTTTTGGTTTGGCAGCTATCCAGTCCGCTATGCTTTCTGTTCCGCTCATATCCTCATTGCTATTTTGTCTGCAAAAATAAACAATTTCTGTTAATTATCGCATACACACCAGCGTTTTTTTATTTAGTTATCATAAATATTTCATAATCATTACCCAAAACAATTAGAATAAAGCCTCCCGTTAACTTTACGCCTTTATTTCATATGGAAACTATTACGATACAAGACCATTTGTATATAAAACCATTATAGAATCACGATAAGCAATAATTGCTGTCCACTAAAAATCGCCAAGCGTTCTTTGAAATAATTGAAATATAGTTAGTTACAGAGGTTTTTTGAGTCAACGGACTTGATTTTTGTATCTTTGCAGCAAAAATGGTTAGCATATGTATCAAATCCTCAGCATCTCATTGACAGACAAGGCACACTTTGCGTGACCTGTTCGACAAGACTAATTTCAACGATGTCAAAGAACTCGATTATCTTTTCCTTAAAGAACTATTTGATTCATATCTTAACTCGTCCTATTTTTATTGGATACTAATGATTGCTGTAACATTATTGTAATCAAATTGTAACCATACCGTAAGACGCTTGTAACGTTCTTGAAACATTGAGCCCATACTTTTGCATCCAGAAAAAGAGAAAACTATTTTTTTAGAAAGATGAAAAAGTTAATGAGACTATTCGCCACTATACTTGTGGCAGTTTTTGCAACCTCTGTCTGCCAGGCAGTGGAAGAAACGAAAGAGAACAATTTGGGCGTTGTAAGCGGACAGGTGACCGATACAGAGAAACAATCTCTGCCGGGCGCTACAGTTCAGATTGAAAGTCTGCATACAGGCGTTACGACCGACATCAATGGGTTTTACAAGTTGCCAAACCTGAAGCCCGGTACATACACACTGAAGGTGTCGTACGTGGGATATAGCCCTATATATAAGAAGATAACAATCAACAGCAGTCAGAAGTTGATTGTGGAAGATATCGTGATGAATGAAGGTGTGGAACTCGCAGAAGTAAACGTGAAGGGCGCATTCTCAGGACAGAGACGCGCACTGCAGATGCAGAAAAGCGCAATGGGTGTCACCAATGTTGTAAGCGCCGACCAAGTGGGTAAGTTTCCCGACTCAAATATAGGTGACGCACTGAAACGTATCAACGGCATCAATGTGCAATACGATCAGGGTGAGGCTCGCTTCGGACAGGTGCGCGGAACAAGTGCCGACTTGACGTCTGTCACCGTCAACGGAAACAGATTGCCGTCGGCTGAGGGTGATACACGTAATGTCCAGCTCGACCTTATTCCTGCAGATATGGTACAGACTATCGAGGTGGCAAAGGTGGTGACAGCCGACATGGACGGTGATGCCATCGGTGGTGCAATCAACCTTGTTACAAAGAATACTCCGTTCCGTCGGGTACTGAATTTCACCGGTTCGACAGGCTATACGTGGATCTCTGGGAAACCACAGTGGAACATCGGTGGCACATGGGGCGACCGCTTCTTCGACAACAAATTCGGTATCATGGCAAGTGCATCATATCAGTATGCCCCCGGCGGTTCGGACAATACGGAGTTTGAATATGAGGAAAAGAAGGGCGAAGTACAACTCAAAGAGGCTCAGGTGCGTCAGTATTATGTAACTCGTGAACGCCAGAGCTATTCACTCGCACTCGACTACCAGTTCAACCCCATGCACAAAATATCTTTCAAGGGTATATACAACCGTCGTAACGACTGGGAGAACCGTTATCGCATCAGCTATAAAAAACTCAACTCTGACGCAGGCAACCAGAGTGTGGTTATTCAGACAAAGGCCGGTTCTGACGACAACAAGAGTGCACGTCTTGAGAGGCAGCAGACCATGGACTTCACTTTGGACGGAGAGCACAACTTCGGCAACCTGAAGATGGACTGGGCTTCGAGCTACTCTCGTGCTACAGAGGACCGTCCCAATGAGCGCTATATCGGATTGAAACTCAAGGGCAGTGATGAACTCAACTTTGGTGATTCATTCAAGGATGTCGGTTTGGAACAACCTTACTCTACTCTCCCTATCCCTGCATTCAATGCTGCAAAGTGGAAAATTGACGAGTTCACCAATTCAGATCAGGCTATCAAGGAGAATGAGTTCAAGGAGCGTATCAACCTCACTCTCCCCCTCTCTAAAGGCCTTTATGGCAATACACTTAAGTTCGGTTACAAATACACGGTCAAGAAGAAAGAACGCAACACTGAATACTACGACTATTCAGACGCTGCCGACAAATACATCCCCAATTGGCAGGACAATCTCGTAAGCGAGGTACACAACGGATTTATGCCCGGTAGCCAGTATCCTATCGGAACACAGTTTATAAGCAAGGATTATATGGGTAAAATAGTATTCGACAAGGCTGATGGTGCTGAACTCTATGAAGAAGAGGCAGGAAACTATAAGGCCACTGAGCAGATACATGCAGGCTATATACGCTTCGACCAGAAACTAGGTAAACACCTTGATGCTACACTCGGACTGAGAATCGAGAACACCCGTCTCAAGACAAGTGGTGTGAACTATACCATGGACGAGGAGGAGAACGAGTCACTCAAACCAACTGGCGAGTACAAGAACGACTACACCAACCTCCTGCCAAGCCTCTTGCTGAAATACAAGACCAGCGAGGACGGGAGCATCAGGGCCTCGGTGACGAAGACCATCTCACGCCCCAAGTACTCTGCTCTCGTGGCTAATAAGAGTTTCAACCTCGCCGACCAAGAGGCAACAATTGGCGACCCAAATATCAAGCCCACGACATCGTGGAACGCTGACCTCTCTATTGATCACTATTTCAAGAGCATTGGTATGGTCAGCCTCGGACTCTTCTATAAGGATGTGAAGAACGTGAACATCGAGACACTCGGATACTATACCGGTGCAGAACTGGGACTCACAGGCAACAACGAGACCTTTGAAGTGACGCAGAACATGAATGCCTATGACGCCCATGTATATGGCATCGAGGTAGCCTACCAGCGCGACTTCGGCTTCATCACTCCAGCTCTTCGCTGCCTCGGGTTCTATGGCAACTACACCTACACACACTCCACTACCCGAAACTACAACACGCGACTGGGAATTAAGAATGGTGACGAGGTAAAGATGGCTGGCTCACCGGAGCACACGGCCAACGCATCTCTCTACCTCGAGAAAAAAGGCATCAACATCCGTCTGTCATACAACCTCGCTTCTTCATTCATCGAACAGATGAACACCGGAAGCCGCGAACTCGACCGCTACTACGACAAGGTGAACTACCTCGACCTCAATGCATCACACACCTGGGGCAAGGCAACCAAGTACACCATTTTTGCCGAGGCTAACAACCTGCTCAACCAACCCCTGCGCTACTATCAAGGAAAGAAGGAGCGCACGATGCAGGTGGAGTACTACGGTGTGAAGGTAAATGTCGGATTTAAGATTAACCTCTAATTTTTTTCACCCCAATAAAAAATAAAGTACACAAGTTATGGATACATTCAATATTAGTATAAGAAAAGCAGAGCGTATGTTTCGGACTATAGTTGCGACTATAGCCCTCTCGCTCCTCTTAGTAACTGCTACTGGTGCACAGACCACCGCAGAGTGGAAGAAACTGAAAGGCGACATCAATCTCTTCGTCGCCAATGATTTGGGACGCAATGGTTATTACGACCAAAAGCCCATCGCCGAACTGATGGGACAGATGGCCGAGGAAATAGGTCCTGAAGCTATTATCGCCACCGGAGACGTGCATCACTTCGACGGAGTGGTATCGGTGAACGACCCCTTGTGGATGACCAACTACGAGCAAATCTATGCGCATCCGGAATTGATGATAAGTTGGTTCCCGGTGATGGGCAATCATGAATATCGCGGTAACACACAGGCTGTTCTCGACTATGCCAAGGTGAGTAGACGCTGGCAAATGGAGGATAGATATTACACGAAGGTCTTTACAGACGAGGAAAGCGGAGTAAGTGTGCGCGTAATACTCATAGATACGACACCCCTCATTGACAAATATCGTTCAGATTCACGTTATCCAGATGCGGGCAACCAGGACATACAACGCCAACTGCAATGGCTCGATGCCACTTTGCAGGCTTCCCGCGAGACATGGACTATCGTTGTGGGGCATCACCCTATATATGCCGAGACAAAGAAGGACATTGTCGAACAGGAGGATATGCGCCGGCTCGTTCTGCCAATTCTCCGTAAGCACAACGTAGACATGTACATCTGCGGTCACATCCATAATTTCCAACACATCACGATGCCGTCCGACCCCATTGACTATGTGGTCAACACAGCAGGCTCACTCAGTAGGAAAGTGAAGCCTATCGAGGGCACACAGTTCTGCTCTCCGGCGACCGGATTTTCTGTGATCAGCGCCACGAAACAGTCTCTCTCACTATATATGATTGACAGCAAGGGGGTAGTTATCTATGCCACTCCCCCACGTAAGCATTAAGGCAACAGGGATTCTTCATGGCGCAATGTGTCTTTAAATAAACGATACTCGGTTACCCCGGTTACTCCACGTGTCTTTATTTCTGGCAGTCAAAAAAATCTACAAACTAAATTTGGAAGTTTTTGGGTATTTACAGGTTAAAGAGTTGTATCTTTGTCTTATTTTCTTGCTCATTTATATTTTTTTATTGCTGTCCGGTAAAACTTTTCGAGACGATTAAAATTAGGGCTGATTATCTCTCTTGGTATTCAGCCCTTGTTGTTACTTTTGTGTTTGCTTAATAACAATGATAACTGCGGTGATATTGCCGTTTCTTATCTGCTTTCAGTGTATATTTTTCCATCATGGCATCAAATAACTTGCAAAAATCATCTGCCATACAAAATAATTCTGTAACTTTGTCCTCGTTGATTATAGCGATTATTGTTTGTAATTCTTTGTATTTCAACACTATAAAGTCACAACAATTTTCGCTAATCACCAAATTTTCAAGCACTTATAATTCGTCGAACTCACGTTATTTAAAATGAAGGAAGATATGAAACAAAAAGCATCTATCATCCGACTCGCCACAGCTGCCATACTACTGTCAATGGCCACATCATGCATGAACGATGTATACGACCCCGACAAAGAACCGACCATCGACCCGGTAGGGGAAACCTTTGGGCTGGAAATTCCCTCTACCTTTTCATGGGCCACCACTCGCAATGCCGAACTTACCATCAGCACGCCTGTAACAACATCCGTTTCCCTCTACGGTGACGAGCAAGGCAAAGAATTGCTAGCCGAAGCCATCGTTACCAAGGACAAGCCAAGCACACTGACTCTCGATATGCCTACTTCAAAACAGAAAATCTACGTAGGCTACACGGTAAAAGGTGTACAAAAGGTCCTCAAGCAGGATCTTGGTGCTACAACACGCGCCAACATATCCATCACCCTGCCCGAAGAGGTAGACTGGCGTCATCCCGATACCGGCGACGCTTCCAAAGGAGACATGACCGTCTACATGCCGTCCAAAGGGAACTTCGGCACACTGCTCTTTGAAGACAAGTTCCCTGTCATGGGAGACTATGACATGAACGACTTTGTGGTCGGCTACTCACTTGCACCCTATTATTCCGTGGGAAGTAAAACAACACACTATGAAGGTACAGACATCCGGTTGCAAATACGCGCCATCGGCGGCACCCTTCCCCATCGCCTCTGTGTAGAACTTTCTTCACTTCACACCTCCGACATCGCCGATGCCACAGGCATCTACTACACGACTTCGTCTACCAACCCGAATATCTCGGTGGAACTCTTGAGCAGTGGCAACGAACCGGTAGTCTTCGCCATCAACGGCACCAACACGCTGAAAGAGGACATTTTTTTCAACGTAGGCGACCATCCTACCAGTCAGCCGCTACCCGTCGTCACCATCTCCATCCAGCGAGACCTCAAAGACAATGTAGCGATGTCTAAACGTTACTTCGGCCTTCTCACCTCAGAGAATTATAACTTCTTCCTGCAAAACACCGTGGACAAGAAAGAGATTCACATGAAGGGTTATAACGTGACCCCTATGGCTTCCAACCAAACCGGCAACAACGACTTTGCTACATCCGAGAACCTGGTTTGGGGCATTAAGGTGCCTGCCCTCATTCCTCATGCTCGAGAAGGCATCAATATTCAGGAGGCCTATCCATGCTTTGCCAACTGGGTAAAGAGCAACGGGAGCAATGACCCGGAATGGTACACCATTTATAACAAGAAGAAGGTCGTTGAATAAGCAACCTCCTACATAAGAATACAATAAACACATAACAAAAAAGAGAAAGAGGCTACACCCACAATTAGGAAGTAGCCTCTTCTGTTTTTCTGTACCTCGCAAAAAGACCTACTCGTTGACATACTTCTTGAGCATCTTTGCCTCCCGCTCGTAGCCTTCGCCTGACGGATGCGTGCCGTCAATGAAATACTGCTCATAGGCTGACTGATTCTCATCTCCCAAAAGCGGAGAGAGAGTCACAAAAGTAACCTCCGGCATTTCGGCAGCGAGACGTTTCGGCAACAGTTCGTTTACCGCCTTGATATGCTCCTGGCCGGTAGAACGAGGCATGATGCCACACATATAAAGCTTTGCCTGAGGCTGACGCAGATGGATGGCCCGAAGCAGTTCAAGCTGTCCGCTGACAATCTCCTCCGGTGTGTTACGCCCTATGTTGTTTGTGCCCAGAAAAAGGAAAATCTTACGAGCCTTGAAGCCATACAGTTCGTCATGATAGATGCGCCAAAGTCCATTCTCGACGCGATCCCAGCCGAATCCCATATTGGAGACCTTCTTTCCCTTGAAAAGTTTATTCCAGCTCTTCTCACCACGAATGATGTGAGCCTTGGGATTTCCGCCCCAATAATGGGTAATGCTGTTGCCGATGAGAAGGATTTCGGGTTGCTCCGTCTGATTATAGGCCAAGACCTTTTCGTGACGGTCAAGCCAGTCGTACGGGTCACGGTGATGGTGGCAGGGAGTGAATACAGTACGTTCCATACAATCCTCGTGCAGAATCTCCCGAATCTTCTTGATGTAGGCATCGGCATATTGTCGCATACCCAGGTCGTTGGGGTGAGAACCCTCTACCCAGGAGTCGGCCGTAAGCCCGAGTTCCTGGTAAGAGAGATAATAGAGATGCTCGATGCCCGCTGCCTGCAGTTGCTTGTAGACACGCTGTTGTTCGGCATTTGCCTTGCGGAAGATGGTTGATGCCTTACGCGTAACCTCTTGCGGATAGCCGCTATGGTCTACCAAGAGAATCGGTACGTCAGGATGGGAAGCGCGCAACTTGCGGACACCGGCAGTGAGCCTCGGCTCTATCTGGTCTATGATGCCACACATATTGGGGAGACAATCGAGAATGTAGAGTTTTGCATCAATCTCGTTGATCAGGTCGTACACTTCCGGCTCCATGCGGCCATTGCCCGAGAATCCCAGATTGACAATGGGGTGTTCCATCTCTCGGTCAATAATGTTGGACCATGCCATACCTGGACGAGAGGAACAGGCTCCATGAGCAATGGACGTTCCATAGACAACGATAGGCCGTTCCTTGGACGTAGGATGGAACTCGAAACGAGAACCCTCCTTCACTCCGATTTCAAGGAAATTCACCTCCACATACGTAGGCAGATAAAGATGGAACTCATAGCCGTAACCGTTGTCCTGTTCATAAGTGAGGCCATCGTAGCGGTAGACAATAGAATCCTGTCCGAAATGGCGGTTACCCGTGCAGCACCAGCGCCAGGTACCGTGCGCATCTACACCATAGAGGTCGACACCACTCTTACCCGTAGCCTGCATGTGGTTGAAGGAATGAGAGCCTGTCACCGTATAGCGCACCGAGATTTCAGGCGAATTGGTGCGAAAAACAATGTTGAGACCTGCAGCCTGCGTACTCTGGGTGTAGACGGAAGCAGGAATTGTCTCTTGAGCACGCGGAGGAAAACGTCGGTAAGAATCACTGAGCTCAGTTTGCCACCAACGCCCACGTATCATCTCTGTACCCATGGCCAACGGATTGTGCCACTCAATCTGGGCAAAGCCCATCACACTACAAAGGAGCAGTCCGAGCAGACTGCACATGCGTAATTTTACATTCATAATATGTTGAGGTTTATGTTTTTCTGTCCTGCGAAGTTAGCGAGATTACCTAAATCATACCAATAATCATAGCAAAAAAAGAATGAAGGAGTCATTTTTGCAGAAAAATACTTACCTTTACGCCTGATTAAGAAAAACGTAAACTCCTTATTTTAAATCTAACGTAACAAATGCCTTTAACTTTACCAGACAGACTGCCTGCCATAGAGTTGTTAAAGCACGAAAACATTTTTGTGATTGACAACACCAGAGCAGTAACCCAAGATATCCGCCCCCTGCGCATCGCGGTGCTAAACCTGATGCCCATCAAGATTACCACCGAGACCGATCTGGTAAGACTGCTTTCGAACACGCCTCTCCAAATTGAGCTGTCGTTCATGAAGTTGAAAAGCCATACCTCCAAGAACACGCCGGTAGAACACATGAAGGCGTTCTACACCGATTTCGAACTTATGCGCAACCAGAAATATGACGGTATGATTATCACGGGCGCACCGGTTGAGCACCTGAGGTTTGAAGATGTGACCTATTGGAGCGAATTACAGGAAATCTTTGACTGGACACGCACTCATGTCACCTCAACACTATTCATCTGCTGGGCGGCACAAGCCGGACTGTATCACTTTTACAACGTCCCCAAGTACCAGCTCGACAAGAAGATGTTCGGCATCTTTGAACACCGTCCGATACAACCTACCCACCCCTTGTTCAGAGGTTTCGACTCTTCCTTCTTCGCACCACACAGCCGGCACACCGAAGTGCGCAAAGAAGACATCGAGAAAGTTCCTTCTTTGACATTGCTAAGCGAGTCAGAAGATGCCGGCGTACACATCGTATCAGCACGAGGCGGCAGAGAGTTCTTCATCACTGGTCACTCCGAGTACGCACCCAACACGCTCGATCAGGAATACAAACGCGACCTCAGCAAGGGGTTGCCAATCGAAATGCCTCGGAACTACTATAAGAACAACGACCCCGAACAGGGTGTAGATGTCAAATGGAGGGCACATGCCAACCTGTTGTTCTCCAACTGGCTGAACTACTACGTCTACCAAGAAACACCATTCAATCCGGAAGACATCAAATAAACCTTCTCCCGACATGCGAGACATCGAACTACTATCACCGGCCAAGAACCTGCAGTGTGGTATAGAAGCCATTCTACACGGAGCAGATGCCGTATATATTGGCGCACCGAAATTCGGAGCCAGAGCGGCGGCAGGCAATAGCATCGAAGACATTCGCAAACTGTGCAGTTTCGCACATCCCTACGGAGTTCGCATTTACGTTGCACTCAACACCATTCTGAGCGATGAAGAGTTGGTGCAGGCAGAGAAAATTATTTGGCAACTGTATCAGGCCGGAGTAGACGCACTGATAGTGCAGGATATGGGCATCACACAATTGAACCTCCCACCGATAACCTTGCACGCCAGTACACAAATGGATAACCGGACTCCAGAGAAAGTCCGCTTCCTACACGAAGCAGGATTCAAGCAAGTTGTTCTGGCGCGCGAACTATCTCTGCAGCAAATCAACGACATACACAGGCAGTGTCCCGACACGGCCCTGGAGGTCTTTGTACACGGTGCGCTCTGCGTGAGTTACAGTGGCAGATGCTATGCAAGCGAACACTGCTACCACAGGAGCGCAAACAGAGGGGAGTGTGCCCAGTTCTGCCGACTGGCATTCGATCTTGAAGATGCTACCGGCAAGAAGATTATCAAGAACCGTCACCTGCTTTCGCTGAAGGACCTCTGCCAAATAGACATTCTGGAACAACTGCTCGACGCAGGAGTCTCATCACTGAAGATAGAAGGGCGGCTGAAGGAAGTGTCATACGTAAAGAATGTAACGGCAGCCTACCGACAAGCACTGGACAGTATCATCGCTTCCCGAAGCAATGACTACCAGCGAGCATCCCTCGGGAATACACAGGTAACCTTCACCCCTTCGCTGGAGAAGAGTTTTAACCGGGGATTCACCCACTACTTCGCCCAAGGCCGGATTCCGGACATCTCTCAGCCACACACGCCCAAATCTATCGGCGAACGGATGGGAACCGTGAAAGAACAGCGAAACGGCACCATTACCGTTGCCGGTCTAAAACCCTGGCATAACGGAGATGGGGTATGCTACATCGACCGAGAAGGGATGCTGCAAGGATTCCGCGTGAATAGTGCCAACGGGAACAAACTAATACCGGCAGGAAGGATTGCACAGATTCCTCCACGAACGCTTCTCTACAGGAACTATGACCAGGAATTTGAACGTGAACTGAGCCGTCCCTCTGCCACACGCAAAATTGCCGTCACTTGGGAGTTGAACGAAACCCGCTCAGGATACGCATTATCGGTCAAAGACGAAAGCGGATTAGGAGCCACTCTGCATTTCCCGGCTGAGAAGCAAGATGCACAAACGCCTCAACAGGAAAACATTCGCAGGCAGTTGAGCAAATTGGGAGATACCATCTTCACCATCGACAACCGTCCCCAAAGCATAATCACCCGATTCTTCAGAGAGCGGTTCATTCCACCCTCACTGCTGACAGACTGGCGACGGCAGGTCATTGAGCGGCTTTACATGCTCCGGCGGATTCACCACCGGCAGGAGCTTTCCCATGACAGAGAAAGCAGTCATCCGTTTGGCTACGAACATCTGGACTACACCGGCAACGTCTTCAACGAACAGGCCAGGAACTTCTACAGCAAGCACCAGGTGAAACACATTGAGCCAGCTTATGAACAGACCCACCAGGAAGACTCTACCTTGATGCTCACCAAACACTGCATACGCTACGCACTGGGATGGTGCAGCAAGGAAGGCAAGCCGATGCCCTATCAGGAACCACTTTTCCTGCGCAGTGCAGACGGAAGATGTTTCGAACTGGGTTTCAACTGTAAGCGTTGCGAGATGACACTGAAAGCCGACTCAAGAAACAGAGCACAATATTAGGCATATAAACAATTCATACTTATCCAACATTTTAAAAAACAGTAAAAGAATTATGAACAGAACAATGAACAGAGTCTTGATGGCTGGTGTGGTTTGTTTCACCATGGCATCATGTACAAGCATTGAAATGCAGGGCGACTACAAGGTAGTTCCTCTTCCAAATGAAATCAATCTGGAAGCAGAGGCTACTCCTTTCAAGTTGACCAAGAAGACAACCGTTGCTTATCCGGAAGGTAATGACCTTCTGAAACGTGACGCAGAATTCCTCTCACAGTATGTACAGCAGGCTACCGGCTACGCGCTGAAAACACAAGCCTTGGCTGAAGGACAAAGCCTCAAGTCGGCCATTACATTGGCACTCGACCCTTCTATTGAGAATACTGAGGGCTACACGCTGACAACAACTGCCGATGGCATCAACATCACAGGCAAGACCGCACAAGGCGTTTTCTATGGTGTACAAACACTGCGTAAGGCCATTCCGGCCGAAGCACAGGGCGCAAACATCATACTTCCTGCCGGAAAAATCACCGATGCTCCCCGCTTCGGTTACAGAGGTATGCACCTTGACGTGGGTCGTCACTTCTTCTCTGTAGACTTCGTGAAGGAATACATCGACCTTCTGGCTTTGCACAATATGAACGCTTTCCACTGGCACCTGACCGAAGACCAGGGCTGGCGTATCGAAATCAAGAAATACCCGGAACTGACCAAGGTGGGCTCTGTACGCGCACAGACTTTGGTAGGACACTTAGGTCGTGACTCTGTTTATGACGGAACTCCTTACGGTGGTTTCTTCACACAAGAAGAGGCTCGCGAAATTGTAGCTTATGCTGCCGAACGTTACATCAACGTGATTCCTGAAATTGACCTCCCCGGCCACATGCTTGCTGCACTTGCTTCTTATCCTGAGTTAGGTTGCACAGGCGGCCCGTACAAGGTCGCTGAAGAATGGGGCATATTCCCTGATGTACTCTGCATCGGTAACGAAAACGCAATGGTATTCCTTGAGAATGTGCTGGGCGAGATTTGCGACATCTTCCCATCCAAGTACATCCATATCGGTGGCGATGAAGCTCCACGTGTACGCTGGCATGATTGCCCCAAGTGTCAGGCAAGAGCCAAGGAACTTGGCCTCAAGGCAGACAAGGAACACTCTATCGAAGACCGCCTGCAAAGCTACTGCATGGCTCGTATGGAGAAGTATCTGAACGAGCGTGGACGTCAGATCATCGGTTGGGATGAGATACTGGAAGGTGACGTAGCACCAAACGCAACCGTAATGTCATGGCGTGGCGTAAAGGGTGGTATCAAGGCTTCAGAAATGGGACATGACGTTATCATGACTCCTAACACCTACTGCTACTTCGACTACTACCAGAGCGAGGATAAAGAGAATGAGCCTCTCGCTATTGGCGGCTTCCTCCCTATCGAGAAGACTTACAACTACAATCCGACAGAGGGCTTGGACGAGAAGGCTGCTTCTCACATACTCGGTGTGCAAGCAAACGTATGGACCGAATACATTGGCACAGAAGAGTATCTGGAGTATATGACTCTCCCGCGTATGGATGCAATCTCTGAGGTACAATGGATGCAGAACGACAAGAAGAACTATGAGTGCTTCCTGAAGCGCGTAGAAAAGATGCGTGCATTCTACGACCGCGATGGCAAGAACTATGCAAAGCACATCTTCCAGCAGACAGAAAAGGAAGCTGAGAAATAATTGCGACAATACACATCGACCGTAAAAAAAACCTCATGGAGGCTGTATCCGTTTTGGCGGGGAGTACAGCCTCCATTCTTTTGCCATTAAACAACATAATAACGCCATTCAAATACTCTTAAAAAAACAAATCGGTCATTAGAATGAAGATAAGTTCTCTTCTTCGCGAAACAAGTACCTTTTCTTTTTACACGTAATTGAAACCAATCATCGGGATTTGTTTATCTTTGCACCAGTATATAAAAAAGGATTAACACTCACATTAAAAAAACATATCCATGAATAAATATTTTGTATTAACAATCATCCTGCTTGGTTGCATCGCCTTTTCCGGTTGTGAATCCAAGCCTAAAAGAGTAATCAATATGAACGAAGAAGTAAAGGTTCGCATAGAAACCTCTAAAGGCGACATCATTGCCAAACTCTACAACGAAACACCGAAACACCGTGACAACTTTATCAAACTGGCCGATAACGGTGTATATGAAGGAACACTCTTCCATCGTGTCATCAAAGACTTCATGATACAGGCCGGAGACCCCGACTCAAAGAAAGCCCCAAAAGGTAAACTGTTGGGCGAAGGAGACATGGGATACACCATCCCGGCCGAGTTTGCCTATCCACAGCGATTTCACAAGAAAGGCGTACTCGCCGCAGCACGTCAAGGTGACAACGTAAACCCGGAAAAGGCCTCAAGCGGATGCCAGTTCTACATCGTTACCGGTAAGGTCTACAGCGACTCTACCCTCTTGAGCATGGAACAGCAACGTAATCAGATGAGACTAAACAATGCATTCAACGCATTGGCCCAGAAGCACATGAAGGAAATCTTCAAAATGAGAAAAGCCCAAGACAACGAGGGACTGATGGATCTGCAAGAGAAACTAATTGCCGAAGCACAGGCACAGATTGATCAGGAAGCACCGTTCCAATTTACCAAAGAACAGCTTGAGGCATACAGCACAGTGGGCGGTACACCACACCTTGACAATGAATATACTGTTTTTGGCGAAGTGCTTGAAGGTATGGACATTGTAGACCAGATTCAACGTGTGGCAACCGATGGCAACGACCGTCCGGAAGAAGACATCATCATCAAGAAAGTTACCATACTGGAATAACCTAAGAGAAAAAGAAAGTGAAAATTAACAAGTTGGTTTTGGAGAACGGGTTGCGTGTAGTACATGTGCAAGACGTCAACACGCAAATGGTGGCCATGAACATTGTTTACGACGTGGGGGCCAGCGACGAAGACCCTCAACGCACAGGGTTCGCCCACCTGTTCGAGCATCTGATGTTCGGAGGCTCCAAGCATATACCCGACTATGACACTCCACTCCAACTTGCCGGCGGAGAGAACAACGCCTGGACCAACAACGACATCACAAACTACTACCTGACCATTCCAAGCCAGAATCTCGAGACCGGATTCTGGCTGGAATCGGATAGGATGTTGGAATTAGCCTTCACACCCAAAAGTCTGGAAGTGCAACGTGAGGTCGTGATAGAAGAATTCAAACAGCGCAACCTGAACCAGCCCTACGGAGACATCGGGCATCTGGTAAGAGATCTTGCCTACAAGGTACATCCGTACGCATGGCCAACCATAGGTAAAGAATGTAGCCACATCGAGCAAGCAACCATGGAAGAAGTGAAAGATTTCTTCTTCAGCCACTATGCTCCAAACAACGCAGTGTTGGCCGTCACCGGGAATGTGGACTGGGAAAGAGTGGTTGCACTGACAAAGAAATGGTTCGGTCCCATCCCCTGCAGAAAGATAAAACCTCGCCATTTGCCTCAGGAACCAATACAGACAACAGAAAGAAGACTGACAGTTACCCGCAACGTGCCTGTTGACGCGCTGTATATGACATTTCACATGTGCGGCCGGATGGATAAAGATTATCACACCTACGACCTACTCTCTGACATCCTGAGCAACGGGCAATCGAGCCGACTTATTCGGAAACTGGTACAGCAAGAGAAAGTCTTCTCCAGCATCGATGCCTACATCAGTGCCTCACGCGACCCGGGTCTCTTCTACATCTGTGGGAAACCAGCCGGAGACATCACACTGGAGGAAGCCGAAAAGGCGATATGGAACGAACTCGAACTGCTAAAGAACGAAACCGTGTCTGAGGAAGAACTGGAGAAGGTAAAGAACAAGTTTGAATCGACACAGATATTCAGCCTCAACAATTATCTCAATCTGGCAACCAGCTTGGCACAAGCCGAGTTATACGCGAAAGCCGAAGACACATTTGACGAGGTAAAGAAATATCGTGCCGTCACCTCCAGCCAAATCAAGGAAATGGCCTGCCGCCTCTTCAGGCACGAACAGGCCTGCATCCTGTACTATAAACATCAGTAACAACTAATGCTTATGCAACGCAAGCACATCAAATGGGGATTATGGATAGTTGCATCACCGTGGATACTTTTCTCCGTGGCGATATTCCTGCTCTATTTACCTCCTGTGCAGAACTATGCTTGCAGAAAAGCAACACAATTAGCCACTGAAGCAAGCGGCTTCGATGTAAGCGTCGGACGCATCAGGCTTCACTTCCCGCTGAATCTCGTAGTCAATGATATACAGGTTGTCCAAACAAATAATGACTCTGTAGAGACGGCTCATTCCGACACCCTGCTGACATTAGACGCCATCAACATAAGGATACAGGCCCTTCCTCTGTTCCGTGCCCGGGTAGAAATTGACGAAGCAACACTTGAGCGGGCTTCCGTGAACTCGGCAGACCTTATTGAAGGCATGCTGGTCAAAGGAGAAATCGGACACTTCTCCTTATCATCTCACGGCATAGATTTGCTGAAAGAGGACGCGACGCTTAACCGTGTTGATCTACAACACACACACCTTTTCATCTCGTACACCGACACAGCGGCAGCAGATACCGCTTCTCTTCAAATGGGTTGGAAAGTCAGGCTGAAAGAATTATCCGTCAAAGACTTGTCCTGTCAGTTTGTGATGCCATTCGACACACTTGACCTATCGGCACAAATAGGAAACGCATCGGCCTCCGATGCAGAAATAGACCTGAATGGGCCGGGATTCCGGCTAAACCGTTTCATCCTGAACCACGGATTTGCGTCGTGCCAGACCGACCACCGGCAAGCCGCAGCGGGATTTGACCCATCACACATCCAACTGCGTGACATTAACGCTCAGATAGACTCGTTGTACTACTACGGCCGCAATATCCGCGCCGTGATGTCATCAGTCTCTATGAACGAACGCTCCGGACTATGTATCAGTGATATACACGGGAAATTATATGGCGATTCCGTCAACATAGATATTCCCTTGCTTGCACTCCACACGCCACACAGCGAAATCGGTCTGAAGGCTCACACTACCTGGGATGTTGTTGAGAGCCTTGGCCAAGGCGACATCGCCATGGCCATAGATGCTTACATAGGCAAACAAGATGTCATGCTGCTGGCGGGAGACTTGCCCGAAACATTCAAGAAGAACTATCCGAACCACCCGCTTGTCATGCATGCCGCGGTAAACGGAACGACAGACAGGCTGCCCGTCTCACGACTGCAAGCCCAATTGCCAAGCGCATTCAATCTGGAAGGAAGTGGAGTGCTGGAGAATATCTGTGACAGCGTACATCGAGCGGGAATCCTGGACATCAAGATAAATACCCAAGACCTTAACTTCCTGACCGGACTGGCAGGTATCACTCCCGGAGGGGATATAGCCGTGCCCGACTCCATGTTGCTTAACGCCCGGATGAACCTGTCACACTCGACATGCAGCACCCTACTCAACTTTATAGAACAGCAAGGGCAAGTAGAGCTGAACGCTACATACAACCTGAGTGATGACACCTATCAGGCGTCTCTCAACATTGACCAACTAAATATCAGCCACTTCCTGCCCCATGACTCCGTCTACACGCTATCAGCAGCCATGGAAGCACGAGGCCAAGGTACAGACCTCTTTTCCCGACGCACCTCAGCCCAACTAAACCTCCAACTCCAGTCATTGCAATACGGACCCCGGCTGTTTGAAAACATCAAGTTAGATGCGAATCTCAGACATGGCGAATTGGTGGCAGACGTCACCAGCGACAATGAATTTCTGAAACTCCAAAGCCACGTCAGCAGTCGGCTTAATTCCAAATATATAGACTGTGACGCTCAACTGGACGTCCGGCAAATCGCTCTCTACGACCTCGGCCTTTTACCTGCTCCGATAGACCATCCGTTTGCCTTCAGTATGCACGGGCAGGCAGACAAAGACTCCATTCGCATCGGACTGAACGCCGGAGACCTGACCATGCTCATACGTGCACGTAGTTCGCTGAACGAGTTGGTTGAACAAAGTATGACCTTCAAGGATGTTCTGCTTACACAAATAGACCATCGCCATCTGAATCACGCTGAACTCCGTCAGGCACTTCCTAAAGCAGGAGTTAGAATCAGTGCCGGGAAGAAGAATCCGGTGTACGACATTCTGAAAACACAGCACATCAGGTACAATGACTTCCAGTTCGGGTTTGGATTCACTCCCGAATTGGGCATCAACGGGCGGACTGCCATTCACGGGCTCAGGTATGACTCGCTGCAAATTGATACCGTTTACTTCCGAATCGCACAGGACACCACCAGAATGGCCTTGCAAGGTGGTATCATCAACGGGTCCAAGAACCCACAGATTGCATTCCGCAGTACTTTGGACGGAGAGATTGGCAATGAAGACGCACACCTGCTGCTGTCGTTTAAAGACAAGAACGATGTGGAAGGTGTCAATTTTGGTATCAAGGCCAAACCTTTGGCGGAGGGAAATGGAAAAGGGAACGGATTGCTGCTGAACCTCATTCCCGAGGAGCCTATCATTGCCTACCGGAAGTTCCACTTCAAGGAAAAACAAAACTGGATTTACGTGCACAAGAATATGCGCATATATGCTAATATAGATATGGATAGCGACAATGGTTTGGGCTTCAAGATGAAGAGCAACCGGGAAGACACCGTGTCACTTCAAAACATCGCGCTGGAACTGGACCGTCTACCGCTCTCCAACCTCTCAGACGTGCTTCCCTATCTGCCAAAGTTGGGAGGACTATTCTCTCTCGAGACCCAGTATGTGCAGACGGAACAAAGCCTGCAGATTTCCTCGGAAGCCACCATCCAGCACTTCGCGTATGAAGGGCAACCTGTCGGAGACCTCGGTTTGGGTGCGACCTGGCTACCGGGAGAAAACGGCATACATTATGCCAACTCCTACATGACCTTCAACGGAGAGGAAGTGATAATGGCCAATGGTACATACCGACAACAGGACGACCGGGACATGCTCTCGATTGACGCCATGCTGGAACGCTTCCCGTTACAGATGGCCAACGCATTCATTCCCGACCGGATGGTTTCCTTCACAGGCATAGCCGACGGGAATGTGACATTAAGCGGTTCGAGTGACAAACCCGCCATCAACGGAGAACTTCTTCTCGACAGTGTCTCACTCTTCATCCGCCAGGCAGGAGCCCGCTACTGGTTTGACAACCGTCCCGTCCAGTTAGTCAACAACCAACTTCGGTTTGACAAGTTTGCACTCTACACCACCAGTGACAATCCGTTCACCATTGACGGTCTGATAGACTTCCGCAACCTCTACAGTCCGACAGCAAACCTAAAACTCCAGGCCAGGAACTACACCCTGCTTGACGCGAAACGAACCCGCGAAAGCCTTGTCTACGGCAAGGTACTCGTCGATGTAGATGCCACAGTGAAAGGTCCTGTCAACGCCCTGACCATGCGAGGCAGGATGAATCTGCTGTCAAGTACAGACGTGGCCTATGTATGGACAAACTCTCCGTTCATGGTCGAAGATCGAATGGATGGTCTCGTCACCTTTGCTTCCTTCAATGACACCCTGACCGTCCAACCGGAAGAAGACGTACCGGTCATGTCGCTGGAAGGAGTGAACATGAACATGCAACTGCACGTGGACGATGGCGTCCGACTACGTGCCGACCTGAGTACCGACCGAAGTAAATTCGTCGAACTGGTCGGTAGTGGAGACCTAAACCTGCAATATTCTGCCGCCGGAGACATCAACCTGAACGGACGATATACCCTGACTGACGGTACCCTGAAATACTCTCTGCCGGTCATTCCACTGGAAGAGTTCAAGTTTGTAAACGGCAGCTTCATCGAGTGGCACGGCAATCCGATGAGCCCGAACCTGAGTCTGAAAGCCACCGAGAAGAAACGAGCATCGGTCGACAGCGAGGGAGGAGGCACACGTAACGTGACCTTTGAAACAAGCATCAGCATCACCGGTAATCTGGATGCACCCGGACTGGTATTTGACATGAATGCACCGGATGACCCGACTATCCAAAACGAACTGCAGACTATGGGAGCGGAAGAACGCAGCAAGCAAGCCATTGCCATGATGGCCACCGGAATTTATCTGAAGAACGGTCTGGGTTCAAACGGACTCTCGATGGGTAGTGCCCTGAACAGCGTGCTCCAGAGCCAAATAAACTCTTTGGCCGGCTCGGCTCTTGCCAGTGCCAATGCCAGCTTCAGTATGGGGGTTGAGAACCGTACCTCAGGAGAGACCGGCGGAACGACCACCGACTATAGTTTCAGGTACTCACAACGCTTTTTCGGTGACCGTTTCCAAATCAACATTGGCGGTAAAGTATCTACCGGAGCCAATGCGACCAACGATGTAGGTTCGTTCATTGACAACATCTCGCTGGAATACCGTCTGGACAATTCGGGTACCCGATATGTGCGTGTCTTCCATAATAAGAACTACGAAAGCGTACTTGATGGTGAAATCACCGAGACTGGTGCCGGATTTGTGCTTCGCCGTAAGGTGGACAAGCTGAGCGAACTGTTTATTTTCCGCCGTAAAAAGAAGAATGAGTGATGAAAAAACATCTTTTGCCATATCTGCTGCTTCTCATTCTGACCGCATGCTCTACAACGGCACATCTTCCCGAAGGAGAGGTGCTCTATACCGGACAGAAATCGACAAAGATAAACAACTTCAAGTCAACCCCGACTGGAGAACTGGCGTTGGAGGAAATCAATGCCGCCATAGACAAGGCTCCCAACAACTCCCTGATGGGCCTGCCCACTGTTCGTCTACCACTTCCCTTCGGACTTTGGATATATAACAGCACCGTAAATTGCGAGAAAGGGCTGGGACGATGGATTTTCAATCATTTTGCAGCCAATCCCGTTCTGCTCTCTGCGGTCAACCCCGGCATTCGCACCAAAGCCGCCGGGAACATTCTCAAGGAGTATGGCTATTTCCAGGGCTCGGCCGGATATGAGACGTTCATCAACCCGAAGAACGAACGGAAAGCCAAGGTGCAGTATACCATCCATTTCGGTGAGCCCTATACCATTGACACCGTATTCTATAAGGGCTTCAAGCCGCAGACCATGCGCCTGATGGAACGTGGACGGAGGCGGACCCTGCTTCCTGCCAACACACAATTCAACGTCGTTGACCTTGATGCAGAGCGTACGCGCATCAGCACCATGTTGCGCAACATAGGATATTATTACTTCCGGCCGGACTATATGGTCTATCAGGCTGACACGACGCTGGCTGCCGGTCCACACGTAAGTCTCAGGCTACAACCTGTACAGGGTATGCCGGACGAGGCTGAGCGCATCTATTATGAGGGGAACCGCAGTTTCTACCTTTACGACAGCAAGTCGACAAACACCGAACTGACGGACAGTGTGCGCTACAAAGACCTTACCATCTATTACAGCAACAAGCTGCGTGTCCGTCCAAAAATGCTCTATCGCTGGGTGAACTACAAGGGGTTCAGAGGCAAAATCCAGATGGACAGTGTAGGTCAGCAACGCATGCGTGACTTCCAGCACCGATACAGCCTGCAACGCCAGAACCGTATTCAAGAGCGGCTCTACAATGTGGGCATATTCCGTTCTCTGGAGATTCAGAACATACAGCGCGGCGACTCTACACACATGACAGATACGCTTGATGTTCACATCATTGCCGGCCTTGATAAGGCTTACAATGCCGAACTGGATTTTAACGTGAAGACCAAGAGCAACAACCAGACCGGTCCCGGTGCTGCCTTTACGCTGACCAAGAAGAATGTCTTCGGAGGTGGTGAGAGTTGGGACATAGCCGTCGACGGTAGCTACGAGTTCCAGACTGGGAAAGGCAGCAGTTCGGCCATGAACAGCTATGAGCTCAACCTAAGTTCGTCGCTCACTTTCCCTCGTATTGTACTCCCGAAGATACGTCACCGCGAATATGACTACCCGGCTTCCACTACCTTCAAGCTTTACGCCAATCAGGTAAACAGGGCCAAGTACTACAAGTTGCTGGCCTTTGGCGGGAACGTCACCTACGACTTCCAGCCGACAGTCACCGGCAAGCACTCCATCACTCCGTTCAAGCTCACCTACAACGTGCTCCGCAATCCCACAGCCGAGTTTGACGAGCTGCGCGAGAATAATCCGGCTCTCTATGTCAGTCTGCGCAACCAGTTCATCCCCGCCATAGAGTACACCTATACCTATGACAACAGTTCCGTCAAAAGCGTGAAGAACCCCATTTGGTGGCAGACGACCGTCTCTTCTGCCGGAAACA
>JAQXZK010000149.1 GCA_029227175.1 Bacteroidales bacterium
AAAAAAATATTTCGACTGGAGCACTTATTGAGGCCAAGAACCCTAGGTAGTTATCAAAAAGGATATTTTCTGAATTCCAGTTAAACTCAAAGAAATCTCCCTTAATTAAGTTATAATATGATAAACAATTCATCATATCAACAAACACACCACTTTTCGGGCGCAATCCTATGAACAGGACGAGAAATACCACCAATACAGGAGTAAATTCCGAATTTCTTATGCCTGTGAGATCATACTTTAAAGTACTATATTTTGAGCACAACGGCATGGTTAATAGTGCCACAATAAATAAATAAATATATATATATAGGTGTGCTAAATCCATATTAAATTCTTTTTTTGTTATAATTATAAATCAATGAAGGGCATCGAAACCTAATAGCAATTACCAATGCAAAAAATGATCGTTGGATTGAAAATAACGATATCATGCTGCATGTTTTTGTTACAGATTTCTCTCTAACTATATCAGCAAATACCTTCTTGAAATCATTATAATTCAGTCGAGCAGCATTCAAAAGCGTGAAATGTACAGCACTAAGAACACTGCTTAAGGACTTTTCACTTGTCAATGCACAGGGATGTCCATCAAATGCGCACTCTATCTCACGTGTCAATGCTTGCATCATCTCCCACGCATTTTCTCTGTATTTCTGAGTGAGGGAACCTGCATTCACATAATAATTGTACAAAGGTTTGTTTATTACCGCCACACGTTTCAACCGATTTACTTGGCGAGCAGAGAACGCTAAATCTTCTTGGTAAACCATACGCTCGCTGACGAACAAATCATTTGTAACGACATCTCGCCTAAACAACCTTAGCCACATGAAAGAGGGGAGGAATACCGCATTTTTCTTTATGGATTTCACCTGAGGCAGGAAATAATCACGAATGATGGTTTCACCTTCAAGGATAGTGGTAGCATCAGTGAAGTAGAGCGGACAAGGAGTCACACTGCTTCCGAATACAGTATTATACGAACACATGCTCACATCTGCATCGTACTTTACTATATTTGAGTACAACGCTTCCAAATAATCAATTTGCAAGGTGTCATCACTATCTATGAAGGATAGAAAGTCGCCCTGTGCATATTCCAAGCCTTTCAATCGAGCTGATGTCAAGCCTCCATTAGGCTTGTCAATGATGCGGATGCGTTCATCATGCTTTTCGTAATCGGCTGCAATCTCTCGGCTCTGATCCTTGGTGCCATCGTTTACGATCAGCAGTTCCCAATCAGTGAAGGTCTGCTGTTGTACACTTTCTATGGCTCTGGCGATGTAGGCTTCCACGCCATACATTGGCATTATAATACTTATAGTGGGTTTCACAATTCAATGAATGTTTCAAATTGTTTAATGCACCTCTCTTTCGAGAAGAACTTGGAACGTTCTATGGCACACGCTTTCATCCGGCTGACAAGTTCTGGTTGGGTAAGCATACGTCTCATGCCATCAAGAAGTCCTTGGTCGCTATTCTCTACTATCATGCCGCATCCGCTATCTCCAAAGATTTCACTCATACCAGAACAATCTGTGGTTATAACTGGGGTATGAAGAATGATACTTTCTGTAACTGCCGTACTATAGCCTTCATAGAGAGAAGAACAGACAAAGAAGTCCATCTTAGAAACGTACCGATGAGGATTGGAATCAAATCCTAACATGCTGATGTTATTATCAAGGTGGTGTTTATTCATTAACTTCACCAACTGTTCTTGTTCTTCGCCTTTTCCAAGTAAATATAGATGCCAATCTTTAATTCCTTCATTATACAAAGTTCCTAATACATTAAAGAGTCTAATGAAGTTCTTTTGAGCCGTCAAGCGACCGACACTACAGAAATTCACCTTTGCCGTTTTATCAATAGGGGCTTCCGCTTTTGAGGCTTCAATGATATGTTCCAACTCCAAGACATTATTCACAACTTTCAAGTTTGCATCATGTATGTTGGAGAGATCCATGAAAACATCACGAGCGGTATCTGAAACAAAAGCAATACCGTTCATGTGTTTATATGTTCGGAGCATTTCTTTGTTCGAACGATAAACGTGTAATAAATCGGTTCTATTAAAGAATGCTCTATGAACCCAGGCAAAGCACTTTGTTTGGGAATTTGGACAACTGCCCACAATACGAGTTGGATTGCCTTCAAGATATGCAATCTCAATATCGTACGTATCCTTCACAAAACACTTGTGCAGAAACCGCGGACTTACCATCTTTAATACGTTGCTTATTCCACGGAATGGTTTGAAGTTGAAAACATACTTAAGCTTGATGTGAGGAGCAAGGTCGTTGATCCGTACTCCATGATTAAACAACAGCAACAGTGTGATGTCGTATTTCTTCGGGTTAAGATTGTTAAGCAAATTTATCAATACATTTTCTGCCCCACCAACCCCGAGATCGAAGTGAAAAAAAAGTATCTTCTTCATAA
>JAQXZK010000150.1 GCA_029227175.1 Bacteroidales bacterium
AAGTGGGATAATGAGAAGATGTTATTCAATTCTCCATTTGTATTTGTGAACATTCTTCAAGAGTTGCCAAAGAATAATAAGAAGTCACTTATTCAGACAGAGCTGCTGCCAAATGCAGAATAATATAGTTTTATACAAAGAAATTTTTTCTAATCTACATGTTAAGATTGTAGATGGACGAAAGTACCCGAACAAGCCCATCTTGTTAATTAGCGTGATGGAACTTGTTCGGTGTGGCTATATTTTAGAGAATAAAATACAGCTTGATCAAACTATCAGTGCAGCGTTTGAATATAACTGGAGAGTGTTTGTTAATTCTGCCCCTCCCACTGTTTGGACTCCATTTTGGCATATGAAGAAAGAATTATTTTGGCATTTTCGCCCCATTCATACTTTGGCTGATATTGATAGGCTCGTAAGATCAGGAGAGACGGCTTCATTAGGAAAAATGAAAAGGGAGATCGAGTATGCCTATTTGGATAATGAGTTATTCAAAATAATTCAAGAGCCATCTGGAAGGACCGAGTTGTTCACTGTTTTAAAAACTAATTATTTGTAAGCCATCAGTGAACCCCGTATTGTCCGCATGAGATTATGCCTGTACCTTTACGTGGTATTTAATTTTATCGCGTATGACATACATGACAATTGAACAGTTCCGTCAGCTCCATGAGGAGTGGAAGCAGAGCGGACTCAGCGTCCAGCAGTATTGTGAGAGCACCGGTCTTAAAGAGAGCCGTTTCTATTATTGGAGATCCAAGCTGAAAGAAGAGTCCTTGCCAACTTCCTGTGGCAGTTTCATCTCGGTGAAGATGTCAGGTAAGTCTTCCGTATACTCGGCGAGGAATGCATCAGCCAAAGCATTATGTGAGATAGAGTATCCCAATGGGGTTGTGGTGCGTGTGACAAGTGACATGACACTCGACCAGCTCCGCCAGATGGTAACCCTCTTGCGTTAACGCCTATGTTCTGCCTGAGTGAATCGGATACGTTCTACCTGTATCCCTATCCGACAGACATGCGCAAGAGCTTCTACTTATTGAGCGGCATCGTGACCAACGAGATGAAGCGCAACGTGCAGGACGGCGAGGCGTTCATCTTCGTGAACCGGTCTTTGACAAGCATGAAGATTTTGCATGCGGAGTATGCTTCCATCCAGATTCTAGGGCCTACTTCTGCAGACTTGCAGGTGGCTATCAGGGAGTACGCGATAGCAGCCCTGTATGCGGACGCGTCGTTGCCGCAGAACAGATAGTTCTTTCTTTCCAGGGCCAAAGGTCTTATGGCATTCTCTATGCGGTTGTCATCAATTTCTATCCTTCCGTCCGCTGATACGTTTTTCCTTACGCTCTTCAATAGTAAGTCCGGCATCATTGGCATCAGATTCCACCTTGTAAAGCTTGCCGATGTAGTGAATCGCCTGTGTGGCCAGCGTCCTGTTTTCTTCCAGGGCATCCACGTACTTCCTTCTGACATGTGCCCAACAGCCGACCAGAGTGATCCCTTTCATCCGCTCAAACTGTTCGTAAGCCGCGTAGCCGTCACATTGCACAATGCCATGATAACGTCCCAGCAGTTCACGGGCTACCACACCCGAACGGCGGCCGCTAAATTGCTATTTGGCGTTTTGCAGTTAATGGCACTTTTAACCAAGCCCCGTATTTGAGACTGTAATCTGAGTGCGGTTTTCAACCTTAAAATGCGGATAGCCAATATTTCAAGTGAAATGTTTCCTTATATATAAACTTTTGAGTAATTTTGCAGTATGAATAGAGGTGTACTATACTATAAGAACTACTTTATAGATTTCTACAATGCACTTGATTCAGCTACTCAACGTAAGCTCGCGTACGTCATACAATATATAAAGACTGAGCCAAGATGGAACGAGAAATTTGTGAAGTTTATCCGTGATGGTCTCTTCGAATTAAGGGCAAACCACAGTGGGAACATATATCGGGTCTTTTTCATTCTTGACAATGGAAACATTATCATTTTATTCAATGGCTTCCAAAAGAAGACACAGAAGACCCCAAAACAAGAGATAGAAAAAGCAATCAAATTAAAAGATCAGTATTATGCAGAAAAACAGCAATCTTAATAGTTTCGATGATATTATGGATGCTCAGTTTGGAGCTCCTGGTTCAGCAGAACGTGATGCTTTCAACCGAGAAGCAGAAACCTACTGTATAGGACAGATTATCTTAGAAGCACGAAAACGAGAGAGAGTAACACAGGAGGCATTAGCCAAACAGATAGGTACTAACAAGTCATATATATCGAAAATAGAGAACGGACTCGTTGAACCGAGTGCATCCCTTTTCCTCCGTATCCTTTCCGCCTTAGGTCTCCGTTTTGACATTGTAAAACCTTACACACAATTATAACGGATTTTTTTCCTCCTCGTAGTAGCACATGTGGTCGCACCACCCTGTGCGTTGGTCGTGAGTCATTGATTGAAGTGGATCCTTGTGAGCTAAATAGCACAGAAATGAGGATAGAAGTTTTCATACTGTTTTGGTTCTCAGGAGAGGATGAGATGCCGGATTTTTTCTCTCAAAAAGTAGCGGTGGTAAACGCTTGGTTTTGAATAATAGTTACTTGAAGGTTACTTGTTGACTTTCAGGTAACTTCTTGTTTGATCGGGGAAAATGTCTCATCTTTGTGGTGGGAAAAAGGATGCTTTTGGGCATAACGGGATTGAGGATATAACCATTTGAAATTTATACGGTATGAGACAGCTTATTTTTGCGATTCTTTTTTTGACTATTTGTATGGGATTGCCTTTCGGCTGCGCACAGCAGGCAGCAAACTGCCGACGAGGAGGCTGATCGGATGGCGATTCCACGCCACGAAATTGGATGGTACTCCGCACGACACGAAGGGCCGTGAGACGCAGATCTTTGAGCGTTCCGCCGATGGCTCTTGGCGATTGGTGCATATCCATTATTCCGCTGCGGGGTCTCGGTGAGGGGATGACAAACGCAACACGTTGCGTCCCTACTTTGATAGCTGGGCAGGACAGGGT
>JAQXZK010000151.1 GCA_029227175.1 Bacteroidales bacterium
CAAAGCCTCCGAAAAGCCTCACCCCCCACTTTGTCAACCTGACAAACCCCGCGAAAACCCTGCACCCCCCACTTTGTCAAGTCGGCAAACCCCAAAATACCGTATTTTACACACTTTGTCACGCTGACAAAGCCTCCGAGACAGTGTCCCGGACACTTTGCCACCTTGACAAAGCCACCGAAACAACGGATAAGGCACTTTGCCGCACTGACAAAACCACCGAAGCAGCGGATAAGGCACTTTGCCACCTTGACAAAGCCAACAAAACGGCGGCTCGGACACTTTGCCACCCTGACAAAACCACCGAAACACTCATTCGTTCACTTTGCCACGCTGACAAAACCCGGGGATGAGGCAATCCGGCCACTTTGCCACGCTGACAAAACCACCGAAAAGCCTGCACCCCCCACTTTGCCAACCCGGCAAACACCTTGCGGTAAAGTTTCCCTTTCATGCCCACACTGATGCTTTGTTCCCACTCATTTCCCACTGGGTCTGTTTCGTCATTGTCGGATGAGATTGGTCTGTTATGCGTGTGGGAATGTGTGGCAGGATTTGTCAATTTTTCTGTGCGATTCTTTTCATTATTGCGTGGAATACTTATCTTTGTCGTAATTTAAATAAAGAAGTGCTTTCTCTCTTCTTTGCATGAGAAACCCGACAAAGAATTTGTAACGCTAATTGAAGACTATGAAGAAGAAAATGCTTGGACGTGTACTTGTCGTACTGCTCTCGTTGTGGTCGGCCATGTCTTTTGCTCAGCATCGCAATACCTATTACATCAAATACATTGAGCAGTATGCACCGATGGCTCAGGAACAGATGAGAAAGTACAAGATTCCGGCAAGCATCACCCTGGCTCAGGGACTGTTGGAGAGTGGGGCAGGGCGCAGTACGTTGGCCCGCATGAGCAACAACCACTTTGGCATCAAGTGTGCCGACTGGAAGGGGAAGTCCGTCCGCCATGATGACGATGCCCGTAACGAGTGCTTTCGCGCTTATGACAGTGCGGCCGAGTCATTCGAAGACCACTCCAAGTTCTTGGTCGGCCGTTCACGTTATGCCTCTTTGTTTACGTTGAAGATTACAGACTACAAGGGATGGGCCATCGGACTGAAACGTGCGGGATATGCCACCGACCCGTCCTATGCCAATCGCCTGATATCCATCATCGAGGACTACGAATTGTATCGCTACGACGTCAGCAAAGCGGCATCCAAGCGCACGGAGGATGCTCCCAAGAAATATTCGGCACGCCAGCTTCGTCGCAAGCCCTGGTTGGCTAATCCTCATGAGATATTCATCGCCAACGGTTTGGCTTATGTCGTAGTGCGTGAAGGCGATACCTTCGAGATGCTGGGCAAGGAGTTGGGCATCAGTTCAAAGAAACTGATGAAGTACAACGACCTCTCAAATACGGATTATCCGCTTAGCGAGGGAGACATCCTCTACCTGAAGACCAAAAACAACAGTGCGAGTGGTGACCACGTGTGCCACATTGTGCGTGAGGGTGATTCGATGTATGGCATTTCACAGCGTTACGGCATCAAACTGAAGAAACTCTATAAGCTGAATGCCAAGGAGTATGACTACATCCCCGAGGTAGGCGATAGAATTTGGCTGAAATAAACATTCAACATAACACTAAAAACCTGAACAGAGATGAACAGGACTGGAGGTTTTACTCGTTGGGTAGGGGCAATCATCAGCCTTCTCCTCTTTTCGCTACAGTCATGGGCAGGCGAAAGAGCCTACACGGTGGTATGTGTACAAAACGACAGCCCGCAGATAAACTGGGAAACCGAACGACGCCAGGGGCTGGAGAGCGGACTGGCCGAGAACGGTCTCGAGGCCAATGTCTATTATGAATACCTGAATGTGGCCAATTTCTATTTCGAACAGGAACTGTTTATTGCGCGACGCATCTGCCAGCGTGCCCGAGAAAATAATGTTGACGCCATTGTGGCTGTTGGGGACGAGTCGCTGAGTGCATTGCTCAAGTGTGGAGATTCTATCGTTTACAAACTCCCTCTCGTGTTTTGTGATGTCCATCATCCCGACTACAGCATACTTGACAATATGCAGAATGTGTGCGGCATCGTCTCTCGTACTAATTATGAGGGACTCATCGACAAGGCTGCCCAAATGTTTCCCGACAGGAAGGATATCATTTGTGTTACCGGATGGGGACTCTTAGCCGAAGAGCAATTCCGTGATGCTGACTCTCAAATAAGGCAATATCTGCAGACACATGAAGGCTATAGCTACAAATCGATAAATCTGGAGGATAATCTTGACGAAGTCTTGCGTACAGTGTTGCTTGAAGATAAGAAAGGCCATCGTATTCTTATTTTCCCGAAATGGCAGAAGGTGTTTAACTATATCTGTTCAGTTTCCCATGCACCGGTCTTTTCGACTCAGTCGAAGTCAATAACGAAGAACGGTTCCATCTGTGTGCAGGATTTGTTGCCCGGAAAAGAAATGAGAATGGCAGGAGCCAGACTTGGAAAAGTTCTGAATGGTACAAACCCGAGTGTGTTGGGCATTGTCAACAAGCCTGACAACGAGTATGTATTGGAGTTCTCGCGCTTGAAAGAGTTTGGTTTCCAATATGACGAGGCCAAAGGCTTGGGCAACCTCATGCACGTAACGTTTCATGATAAGTATCTATGGGCTTTTTACATCATACATTTTGGCTCTGTTTTTCTGCTGGGTGTGGCCTCGCTATACATTATAATCTATATACACCATCGCCGATCCAGAAAAAATCAGGAGCGAGACCTTTACCTCAAGCAGATTTTCCAGAACAAGAGCATATATAAGGATGTGATTAACTCTTCTGAAAGAGCAGTCATTATCTACGACATAAATAACAATATCATGTTCGTGAATCGGAAAATGCTCGGGCTGGTGAAAATGAAAGAGGACCGACAGAAAGATCTTGTGGGAAAACCTCTTGGAAGCATTTTCTATCTGTATCATGATGGAGAAAATATTCAGACACAACTGATTCAACAGGTATACGAAACAGAGCAGAAGATAATGTTACCCTCAAACTCTTTCTTGGTATCGAGTGTAACTAAAGAATATATCCCTATAGAGGGTGGAATGAATCCTGTTGTTATCAATGGCGAGTTGAAGGGAATTTTCTTCCACTGCGAGAAAATCTCCATCGAGACAATCAAAAACAAGGCATTCCTTGATATGGAGCAGGGTTCTATCTACACGTGGAGTTTCGATATGAATGAGCAGAAATTCTACTTCGCCGATGAACTGTTACAGAAATTTGGCTATGAAAAGGGTAGGGTATTCACTGCCGGGGAGTTTAGACTGTTGATAGACCCCGAAACAAGGGAAGAAACCATCAAAAAATTCTACCGCATCATAGAAGAACGGCGTGTGAGTGAACCTATTCGCCTTCATATCCGAGATTCTCGAGGGAATATGCAATGGTGGGAAGTTCTTTGTACGTCGTTGTCAGGACCGATGAAAGACAAGATTTATCTGGTGGTCGGTATCTGTCAGAATATACAGGCTAACATTGACCGTGAAAACGCATTGGAGAAGGCTCGTGATGAGGCACATAGGGCGAATCTTATCAAGACCGCTTTCCTACAGAATATAAACCACGAGATTCGTACTCCGTTGAATGCCATAGATGGTTTCTCGTCTATCCTTCGCGATTATGAGAATTATTCGAAGAAAGACGTCAACGAGTTTATCGACATTATCGAGAGTAACAGCAAGCATCTGCTGGATCTGATGAATGACGTGCTTGTCCTTTCACGCATCGAGGCCGGAAACTTCGATGTGCATTACATCGCTATCAGCCTCACTAAGTTGTTTGAGGAGATTTATGATGTCGAGTACAAAAAAACTCGTTTGGGCGATGTGGAGATGATTCTCTCCTGTCCGGCGGAAGAACTCGTTGTTACGACCGACGGTGAGCGACTGAAGATGGCCATCAGTGTGCTGATTGACAATGCACGCAAGTATACGAAGAGCGGCACCATCACCTATGGCTATGAGTCGTTGGGAGAGGGACATTACAGATGCTTTGTGAAAGATACGGGTTTTGGAATCTCTGCCAAAAATCTTCCTCATATCTTCGACCGCTTCTACAAGGTCGATAGTTTTGTTCGTGGTACAGGCTTGGGTCTCCCAATATGTAAGGTTATTACAGAGAAGATGGGCGGACGTGTAGAGGTCCATTCAGAACTGGGAGCGGGCTCTACGTTTGAATTGATTTTCTAAAGCGTCTCTTTCCGTGAATCTCCCTTTCTATCTGGCATATCGAATCTATTCGGGTGGCGGGCATCGCAAGGCGGCATCTCGTCCGGCCGTACTTATCGCGATGGGTGGCATTGCCGTGGGGATAGCCATTATCCTGCTTTCTGTTTTTGTCTGCATAGGGTTCAAGCGCGATATCCGACAGACCGTTTCCGGTTTTGTGGGCGATGTCATGATAAGCAATTTAGAGGTCACCTCGTCCTATGACATGCCAGCTGTGGTAGTCGATGAGGAGTTGATTGCCTCCCTGAAAAATCTGGGCAACATTCGCCACATGCAACGTTTCTCGTTGAAGGCCGGAGTGGTCAAGACTCGTAATGCTTTTCAGGGAATGATTTTGAAAGGGGTGGGAGCAGAGTATGACTTGCGCTTCCTGAAACGACATCTGGTGGAGGGAGAGATACCTCATCTGAGCGATTCGGCATCATCCAACAAGGTTGTCATTTCGAAAACGATAGCCAACCGCTTGCGTCTGAAAGTCGGAGACAAGATAGACACCTACTTCTTGCAGGACGATGTGCGCATGCGCAGGCTGAAGATAACGGGTATCTATCAGACAAACTTTACTGATTTTGACAGTCGCTTCCTCATTACGGACCTTTGTCTGGTCAACCGGTTGAACAACTGGTCGAAAGAGGAGGTTAGTGGTATGGAATTGTTCTTGCGTCCGGAGGCTGATATGGATGAGGCTACTTTCGATATCGGCACAATGCTGGATAATCGTACCGACGCGAACGGTTCACGCTATTGTGTGCGCAACCTGGAGATGCAACAGCCTCAACTCTTTGCTTGGCTCGACATTCTGGATACAAATATCTGGGTAATTCTTGTGCTTGTACTCGTTGTTGGTGGTTTCACGATGATATCGGGATTGCTCATTATCATCATCGAACGCACGCCGATGATTGGTCTGATGAAGTCACTGGGCGCAACCAATGGTTTGATTCGACGGGTGTTCCTCTGGTTGGCCGCATTCATTGTCGGCCGTGGCATGCTGATAGGCAATCTGTTGGCTTTGCTGGTTTATGTGGTGCAAAGTCGCTTTCATCTCCTTGCCCTTGATCCGGAAACCTATTACATGGACACCGTCCCCATGTATTTCTCGTGGACGGCATTCGTGGTGTTGAACGTTCTGTCTTTTCTTGCCTCGATGGCGATGCTTATTCTTCCCAGTTACTTGATTGCACGTGTGAGGCCATCCGAGACCTTGCGCTTTGAGTAGCCGGAACCGATTTCTTTACAACAGCTTGCGTAACTTTTGTAGATTGAGTACAGAACCAATCAAGAATATCATGGTGACAACAATCAGGATGATATTATTCCCAAGATTAGTCTCGGACAACCCGGAGGTTAAGATTATATAGCTGAAGAAACAGGCCATCGCAACCTCCAATAAGAAGGTAATCGTATAGAGCGCTTTCAGGAATGACTTGGATGGGGGTATCACAATGATTTCCTGCCCTGGATTCAAGGGCCATATCTTCTGACTCATTGACCGTGTTATCTTCTTGATGCCGGCAGAAACCAATGTACCTGCCAGGAAACATAATCCCCACCAGACAAAGCCCGATTCCCTGCCTTCAGGAAGACATAGAAGGAAAAACCAGGAAATACTGATAAGCATGAGTAATCTAAAGAATTCGTTGGCATATTTGTGTGTGCCGTATACTTTGGCATTCTTTACCTTCATGTAATGTTCCCATATTGATGAGGCTGATGCTATTATAGCAACTGTTACAGCCGAGGATAATGCAAAGAACGTGTCAATCATAAGCGAGATATTTTTGATTATTTACAGCAAAATAAAGTATATTTGAAATGAAATGCAAGCAAACCGGCAGAAACATATATCAAAAAGGTTGAGATGTCTTTGTCTTGCCGTATCTTTGAATCCGTGAACCTAAAACATATAATGTGATGAAACATCTAAAGTCATTTGCTTCGCTCATATTGTTCACGTTTCTTTGTACAGCGGCTTTTGCCCAGAACATTCAGACTGTAGAGCCA
>JAQXZK010000152.1 GCA_029227175.1 Bacteroidales bacterium
GGTTATGCTCTACCAACTGAGCTATTTCCGCATTCGTGTTTTGGTGAAGAGAATGAGACTCGAACTCACACGTCACAATTGACACTACCCCCTCAAAGTAGCGCGTCTACCAATTCCGCCATCTCTCCGTGATATTTTCATATCAACTTTCAGTCTTTCAAAGAGCTTAGCAATCTTTTTCTTCCCGATTGCGGATGCAAAGGTATGTATTTTTTCGTTTACTCCAAATATTCTTGCTTTTTTTTTTGATTTTTGCTTGATTTTCTTCTTATAAACCCTTTATAAATGCCGAGAAAAATCCATTTCTGGCATATCGAAAAGCATAAGACTAAGGCTACGTCAAAGTATTTCTCGTGCTATCCACGCACACGCTTCTGCGTCAGCCAAAGCGTGATGATGGTGAGTAAGCATATATCCACACCGTTCGGCAATAACATCAAGCGTATGGCTTCCTTCTATCCACTTTCTTCTGGATGCCACACAGGTACAATAGAAAGGGTAGTCGGGGTAGTTCATCTGATATACCCGAAAGACTGCCTTCAGACAGTTTTCATCGAATGCCTTGTTGTGTGCAACAAGGGGCAATCCTTCAATGAGAGGCTCAATTCTTGCCCATACTTCAGGGAATATATCGGCATCATCGGTATCTGCACGAGTCAATCCATGTACGCGTGTGTTCCAATAATTATAATAATTGGGCTCTGGCTGAATGAGCGAGTAAAAACTATCTGACAACTCACCATTTCTCACGATGACAACACCCACCGAGCAGACACTGGACAGTTCTTTATTAGCCGTTTCAAAGTCTATGGCAGCAAATTCCCGCATAACTGGTCACCTAAAAAAATGCAAGGAGTTTCCTCTCATCATGATGGGCATTGGCATCTCATCATTGATTGGTATCTCCATTCTCATTTTCCTTTATTTTCTTTCTGTATATTCTCACCAAATTTACAAACAATAATGTGTTGAGGATTGCAACAACTATGTTGTGAGTGTAGACTTTGTTGACCATGCTATCATATCCAACCCACATAAGCATGATGATAGAGAGGCCGAGCATCGCGCAACACACCATATAAATCCGTCTTAAATATCTATTGGTTGTTTTCATATCCACCGCTGAAATCTGTTATTTATTAATCGTGAATCCTAATACTTCTTGAAAGCGTATTTCAATCTGATTTTATTCTGTTCCTTATCAGAGAGTGAGAGGAAGTATGCCTTCCATCCCGGGCAGAAGTTTATATGCTAACGCCAAAACCTGCCAATCAATGTTTTTTTTGGGGGGGGATGCATCATATTTGCGCCTCAATGGACAATCCGGACATTGATTCAACAGGTAGAGTATCAGCTTACCGGGTTTTCGTATAGCCGTCTTTTTGCAGCAGTTCGATAACCTTCTCTCTGAGTTCACCCTGAATAATTATCTCGCCATCCTTGGCACTTCCGCCCACTCCGCAACGACTTTTGAGCCACTTGGCAAGTTCTTTCAAATCGTTGTCTGTCCCGGAAAACCCACGAATGACAGTTGCAGTCTTTCCACCCCGATTGTGCTTTTCTATCTGCACGCGCAACTTCTGCTGTTGTTTGGGTTGTGTTTCCGTCTCTTCTTCGTCAAACGTATAAGAGAAATCAGGATTCGTCGAGTAAACCACGTTCAAACGTTCCTTCCAGTCATTATGCTTTGCCATATATTTTTTTCCTTACATGATGATTACAACACAAAGATAGTTTTTAAAACATGAAAAAACACGAACATTTTTAAAAAGAAAAAGAAAAGACGTAATTTTGCCTGCCGTGAGTAGCCACAGGTCTACTCTCACACCCGCCCCGGGTCTTTCTGTCAACAACAAATCTCGAAGAAGAAAAGAAGATGAAAATCATTGCCGTAGGAATGAATTATGCAGAGCACAATAAAGAGCTTGTTCATTCGTTAATAAACAAAGAGCCGATTATCTTCATGAAGCCTGATACTGCCATGCTCAAAGACGGGAAGCCATTCTTCCTGCCCGACTTCAGCAAGCAAGTGGAATATGAAACTGAAATCGTAGTACGTATCTGTCGACTGGGAAAGACCATCGCGCCACAGTTTGCCCATCGCTACTACGACTCTGTAACAGTAGGCATAGACTTCACAGCCCGAGACCTACAAAAGAGATTCCGCGAACAAGGCTATCCCTGGGAATTGAGCAAGGTCTTCGACAATGCAGCCACGATAGGCCGCTTTGTCCCATTGGCCGAAACGGGAAATGACATACAGAATCTTCATTTCCACCTAAATATAGATGGAAAGAAGGTACAGCAAGGACACACCGCTGACATGATTTTCAAGGTTGACGATATCGTGTCTTATGTCAGTCAGTTTATGACCCTCAAGATGGGAGACCTCATCTTTACAGGTACTCCTTCCGGAGTTGGCCCCGTAAGCATCGGGCAGCATCTGCAAGGCTATATAGGTGAAGACAAACTGCTCGATTTTTATATTCGTTGAGTTTTTTGTTGTATTCATTCACCGTGCCCATCATCATCCAAGCTAAATACCTTTTACTCTCCCTGCTACTGTGGCTACCCTTCTGTTCCCCAACTCAGGCACAAGGGTGGCGTGACGCACAGTGCGAGACATCTGTCCTGGCCAGCGGCCGATGGATGCGCATCGCTGTAGATACGGCAGGCGTATACCGCATGAGTGATTCCTGGCTTCGCAAACAAGGTTTTGCCAATCCGGAGAAGGTACATGTATATGGCTATGGAGGGCATGTGCTGTCACAACGATTCGAAGATTTGCCCGATGCCGACCTGCACTTGACACCCCAGTACAGGCAAACGGACGGGATTCTCTTCTATGCACGAGGAACTGTCAGCTGGGCAGCATCCGACGATTGCTCCTATTACATTCACAGGCAAAACCCGTATGCCACACAAAGTTACTATTTTATAAGCGACAGAGACACATCAGAGCAGTTAGAGAAAGCCTCCTCACTTCCAAGCCAAGAAGCGACCTTGAGGCTTACGACATTTGAAGAACACATACTTTACGAAAAAGAAGCCTATTCGTGGGGCAAGACCGGACAAGCACTTTACGACAGCTACGACTATGCCAACGGGCCTACACGCACGTATCAATTCTCGCTACCCGGTCTTGTGAGCGAAGCAAAAGGTTCAATTCACGCGGCTTTTGCAGCCAGACAAGTCAGCACGTCTCCCACATACTTCAGTATAGAGGCTGACGGCATTGAACTCGGTAGAGCCACCATCCCAGGCCTGCCTGCCACCAACCAATATTACAACCACGGAAGCAGAGCCGAACTGCATGTGCCCTGGTTAGGAAGTAAAAGCACCACATTGAAACTGACAGGCCAGCACAGCCGCCCGACTGGTGTCAGCGGCCGACTGGATTACATTACTGTAGAGTATCACCGGCAAATCAAACTGACCAAGAAACAGCCAAGCCTTGTAATCCACTCGTTAGAGGCCATCTCAAGACCCACCACCTACGTATTGGAAGGAGCTGATGAGCATACCGTCGTTTGGGACGTGACAAACCCGACCCGGACACGCATTATTAAAGGTGGAACCTTAAAAGACGGCCGACTGGAATGGACCATACAGCATGAAGCAATGCCAGAAATGGTTGCAGTCAATGTTTCGTCCAACGAATTTCCCGAACCCAGGCAAGCCATACTCATCAGAAATCAGAACCTGCACGGAATGCCCTCGCCCACCTTAGTAATCATAACCCCAGACCGTAGTGACTTCAAGCACGAAGCACAACGTCTGGCCGCCTATCATGAGCAACACGATGGAGTGAGCGTACATGTAGTGAATGCACAGGAGATTTATAACGAGTTCTCCAGCGGAGTCCCTGATGCGACGGCATACCGCCGCCTGTTGAAGATGTGGTACGACCGTAATGCAGCCTCGCCACCACGCTACCTCATCCTGCTGGGAGACGCCTCGTTTGACAACAGAATGCTTACATCGACATGGAGCAAAGAAAATCCGGCAGACTATCTGCTGAGTTTCCAGTCAGCAGAATCGCTTAAAGAATTAGACTCCTATGTTACGGATGACTACTTCGGCTTGTTAGACGACGAAGAGGGAGAGGACCTTATTGCTGCATCCGTCGACATTGGTATAGGACGTATACCGGTACGCACAAGAGAAGAGGCTCGCACGGTCATTGACAAAATCATAACCTACGCCGAAGACCGCAACCCCGGCAAATGGAAAATGAGCATGTGCTTTGTGGCTGATGACGGTGACCGGAATCTGTTTGCAGAACAGGCCGAGACATTGGTGCAAAAAATTGAAAAGGCCCAACCCGCCATGCATGTGGAACGACTCTATGCCGACATGTACCCGAGAGAAACCACGGCCTCCGGAGCTTCCTACCCACAGGCTAATGAGAGGTTACTCGAGGTCATCGACAACGGCCTTTCGGTTCTGCACTACACAGGACATGGAAGCAATTCGGCGTGGGCATCCGAGCACTTGCTGACGCAGGAAGAAATCAGCAACCTTCGCAACGACCATCTACCGCTATGGATAACGTCCACATGCGATTTCACACGTTATGACAGTTATGCAACATCGGCCGGAGAAGACGCGTTACTAAATGGACAAGGAGGAGCCATCGCACTCTTCACCACCACGAGAGCTGTCGGTGCCGGAGAAAATGCCTTGCTCAATCAGGCACTTGTCGACCAGTTAAACCGCAGGAGCACAGACGGTCGCATGCCCTGCCTTGGAGATATGATACGCCAGGTTAAGAGAGACCCCTCCATCAGCACACTGAAAAACAAACTCAGCTTCACGCTCATAGGAGACCCACTGCTACGCATACACTCTCCTACAGACACTATCATCATCGACCAGATTGACGACATCATCCTTCAGGAAACCGACCGCAACGACCTCAAGGCACTACCTCAGCTCAAGGCTGGAGACGAGGTGATTATCCGCGGGCATGTTTCTGCCGGCAAGGACGATTTCACACCCTTCAACGGACTACTCTACACCAAGGTGTATGACAGCAAGACGGAGGAACGCACACAAGACAATCTGGGAGAAGGAGCCTTTACCTATCAGACACATAACCGTACACTTCACGAAGGGACAGACTCTATCAAGGACAACTCCTTCACCTGCAAGTTTAGAATTCCTCTGGACATCAACTACAGCAATTTGAGAGGATTGATAAGCCTTTATGCCTACGGAGAAGGACGAGAAGCCAGTGGATGGTGCCAAGACTTTGTCATCGGTAGCAGTAGCAACATAGAAGAGGATGCCAACGGACCGGAAATCAGCCTGCTCCTAAACTCAGAGACATTCCAAGACGGAGGAATCGTCAACGAGAAACCTCATCTGATAGCCAAGCTTTCTGACCCCTACGGCATCAACACGACCGATGCCGGCGTGGGGCATCACATCTCCCTCTGCATCGACGATTCACCATCCATGACCTACAACCTGAACAAATACTACACCCCCACCATCAACGACTACACACATGGTACCGTACACTTCACACTACCCACCCTGACCAGTGGACGGCACACCCTCACGCTGCGTGCCTGGAACCTGCTGAACCGTATGTCACAGCAATCCATTGAATTCGAGGTGCAGGAAGGACTGCCACCTACGATTAGCGGACTATACTGCACGGATTCGCCTGCTCGAGAGAAGACAACATTCCGTTTCAGGCACGACCGCCCGGGAACGAGGCTGCACGTCCGTTTTTACGTATACGACACACTGGGACGCATGCAGTGGTTCCACGATACCGATGAAGTAACAGACGAAGACACCTACTCCGTCACATGGAATCTCTGCTCGTTTAATGGCAAGAGGGTCTCGCCCGGGGTGTACCTCTACCACGCTGTCATCACCGACCACACCTCTCAGGAGACGACACGGGCACAAAAACTGTTGGTCCTGATACAATAAACCCCATCAGAGACCGTTATTCATTATATAAATATGAAATATCTCATTACCATCATAATCGCCTGCTACCTGCTGCCCATCCACATCCGAGGACAGGAGAAGGACCTGTTCAACCCCATCAACACCGGAGTAAACTCACTCGACATCGCACCCGACTCCAGAGCCGGCGGCATGGGCGACGTAGGTGTGGCAACAGAACCCGACATCAATTCCCAATACTGGAATCCCGCCAAATACCCGTTCACCGTCAGCCGTGGCGGATTCTCGCTCTCCTATACCCCCTGGCTGAAGAAACTCGTCAGTGACATCAACCTGGCCTACCTCGCCGGATATGCACGCATAGGGAACAAGCAGGCCATCAGTGGAAGCCTCAGGTTCTTCTCCTTGGGAGACGTCCCAGTAGGGTATGCCGATGACGGTTCCGTGGGCTACAACATTAAACCCTACGAGATGGCTGTCGACATGGCCTACTCGCGCATGCTCTCCGAATATTTCTCGACTGCCGTCGCACTGCGGTTCATCTACTCAGACCTGGCCTATCGCGAAGACGAAGAAGTGTCTCCTGGTACCGCTTTCAGTGCTGACTTGGCCTTCTATTACAACCGATATGTGATGATTGCCCAAAGGGAATGTCTGTTCGCCTGGGGGCTAAACCTGTCGAATATAGGTACCAAAATCTCCTATAACAGCGGAAACACCTCGCAGTTCCTCCCAACCAGCATGAGACTTGGAGTTTCACTCCTCTACCCCATTGACAACTACAACACCCTGGGCATCAGCCTTGACTTGAACAAATACATGGTACCCACCCGCCCCCAGCAACGCGAGAACGAGAGCCAGAAAGACTATGAGGAAAGACTTGAACGGGACTACTATGACATCAGCCCCATCCGCGGAATCTTTCGCTCGTTTGGAGACGCTCCGGGAGGATTCAAGGAAGAACTTCAGGAGATTCAGTGGTCACTCGGACTGGAATACACCTACAACAACCGATTCTCTTTACGCGCAGGCTATCACTTCCAGCACGAAAACAAGGGCAACCGCAAATACTTCTCGTTCGGGGCCGGATTCAAGATGAACGTATGCTCCATTGATGCGGCATATCTTATGTCAACAGCACAGAGCAATCCACTGGACCAGACACTCAGATTCAGTCTAGGATTTGACATCGACGGTCTGAAAGACCTCTTCAATCGCTGAAAATCAACACTGTTGCATAGGCAGATATACCCTCTTCGCGCCCCGTAAATCCTAACTTCTCTGTCGTAGTAGCCTTGATAGAGACATCATCAATCTCAACCCCCATCACCCCGGCCAAGACCTCCTGCATCTCGGGAATCTGTGCCTTCAACTTCGGGCGCTCGGCACATATCGTGGCATCTATATTTCCCACATGATAACCCTTATCACCAATCAGGGCAACCGTCCTCGCTAACAACACCTTACTGTCTATGTTCTTGAACTCACCCGATGTATCAGGGAAATGATAGCCTATATCACGCATGTTGGCAGCCCCCAAAAGAGCGTCACAAATGGCATGAATCAATACATCTGCATCCGAATGGCCCAACAGGCCCTTGCTGTGTGCCAACTTGATACCACCTAACCACAATTCACGACCCTCTACAAGTCGATGAACATCATAGCCCATTCCTACCCTTATTTTCATCCTTGTTGTTCTTTTTTTGAGTTCGACATTGTTTATATATAAATAAGATGAGACAGACGACAAACGAATCCGCTCCCCCTCGTGCACAAAGTTAAGGTTTTTTATCCGTTCTCACCGCCACAACTATACAAGTATTTAACCCTAATCTGTCTATAAAGCATTATCCATCAAGTATTCTCTAAAAGATGACAATAGTACCCTGAGGAGGGTACTCGAGTACTCCCTTAGAGATGACAGCAAAAAAGGAGGGTACGTCGAACATGGCACACCCTCCTTTTTTAAATCTAAAGATTACTTGACGTCAGCCTCCGAAGTTGTCGAAGCGAATCATATCGTCTTCTACACCGAGACTGTGCAACAAGTCGAGTACCGTCTTGGCCATCATAGGAGGACCGCAGAGATAATACTCACAATCTTCTGGAGCCTCGTGCTGCTTCAGATAGGTATCACCCATCACCGGTGCAACGAAGCCCGCTGTGTACTTGATGCCCGCAGCATCAGCCTTCGGATCCGGACGGTCCAGTGCCAGATGGAAGTGGAAGTTAGGGAAGTCCTTCTCAAGCTGCAGGAAGTCGTCGAGGAAAGGGATCTCTTCAAGCGCACGCGCTCCGTAGAAGTAGTGCATCGTGCGGTTTCTGTCTTCATCCTTGATGCCATGTCCTTTGAGCATGTGCATGATTTGCGCACGAAGAGGAGCCATACCGGCGCCACCACCAACCCAAATCATTTCACGGCCTGTACCGTAAGCAGGACGGAACTCGCCATAAGGGCCACTCATGATAACCTTATCACCCGGTTTCAGGCTAAAGATGTAAGAAGAAGCAATACCCGGATTGACATTCATAAAGCCCGGACCTTGTTCTTTGGGTTTGAACGGTGGAGTTGCAATACGCACGTTCAATGTGATGATATCGCCCTCATCCGGGTAATTAGCCATAGAGTAGGCACGAATAGTATCCTGCGGGTTGTTACACTTCAAGTCAAAGAGTCCGAACTTTTCCCAAGCAGGCAAATATGTATCGCCAATGAGAGACTTGTCAAAATCTTCATTGTAATCGATGCAGTCGAATGCTGGAATCTTAATCTGCGCATAAGAACCCGGTTCGAAGTCCATGTGTTCTCCGGCCGGCAAG